>CAMOVA010000009.1 GCA_946626905.1 uncultured Bacillota bacterium
TTCTTATTTTAGTCATTATATATTTAATTGTCTTATTATATATTTTATAATAATCATTTTTTTGACTTATCTCTTTTAATTTATCATCCGATATTTCCTTTTTATATAGAATATTTTCTTCTAATATAACATCTTCATATACAATAATAGATTTATTATCTTCTAATTCTAACTTATATCTATTATCAGACATTTTCTTAATTCTTTTGATGTCCATAAAATCACCTCTTTTATTATAACAAAAAAATACATTATGACAAATGTATTAAATCGTTTGATATTTCTTCTAAAGACTTACCTATTTCTTTTTTTGAAACATACTCAGATTCTTTTAGTTGATAATTCTTCTTTTCTTCCATCTCTCTGGCTCTTTTAGCAACAATATTTACTAATAAATATTTAGAACCAACTTGATTTAACAACTTATCTATAGAAGGATATATCATAATATCACCTACCTATATTAATCATATAATAGATATTTTTTTTCTTCAAGCAAAACGAAAAAACTTGACATAAGTTTACATTACTTAATAATCTTATATATCAAAGTAGGTTTCATTACTTTTTCAGGAACAATTGTAAAACATGATAAAATTTCATTTATACTAATATCAGTGTTTTTACAATATAGTTTTAATAATTCTTCATTTTCAAATAAATAATCACCTATTTTTTTGTTTAATTTTATACCTACACCATAGTCAATAATATCATCTTTATTTAGTCTACCAGCTTTAATCTTACGAGCAATATTACCTAGACTTTCTGTATCTATTGCTTTAACAAATCCATCTTTAGAACTTTTAATAGATACTACATTTTTCTCTAGTGATATATTATTTATATTACCACCCTGAGCTTCAACCATTTCTTCAAACTTATTATATGCTTTACCATTTTTAATATTTTCTAACAATTTTAATTTTGCTTCTTCTTCAGTAATATCTAACGCTGATGATACCATAATAGAACCTAGTGTTAGAACAAGGTTATTTAAATCACTTGGTCCTTGACCTTTTAATGTATCTACTGCTTCTACAACTTCTAATCCATTACCTACATTCTTACCTAATGGTTCTTCCATATTAGATAATACACAAATAACTCTTCTAGAATATTTTTTACCTATTTTTATCATTAACCTAGATAATTTAATAGCATCATCAATGTTTTTCATTAATGCACCATTACCAACTTTAACATCTATTACAATTATACTAGCACCTGATGCGATTTTCTTACTCATAATACTTGATGCGATCAAAGGGATTGAATCAACAGTACCAGTAACATCTCTTAATGAGTACATTAATTTATCAGCAGGAACTATATTTTTAGTTTGACTTATAATAGCACAGCCTACATTATTAACTTGATTAATAAATTCTTCATCTGTTAATGATACTTTAAAACCTTCTATTGATTCTAACTTATCAATAGTTCCACCTGTATGTCCAAGACCTCTACCACTCATTTTTGCTACTTTTACTCCTAATGATGCGACTAAAGGTATTAAAATAAGTGAAGTTTTATCACCAACACCTCCTGTTGAGTGTTTATCAACAACTACACCTTCTATTTTAGATAAATCAACAACTTCCCCACTTTTAATCATTATATCCGTTAAATCAATTGTTTCTTGTTCATTCATGCCATTTATAACAATAGCCATTAAAAGAGAACTCATTTGATAATCTTTTACTTCTCCTTTAACAAACCCCATAACAGCAAATTCAATTTCTTCATAAGTTAAAACTTTTGAATTTTTTTTCTTTTCTATTATCTCAATTATATTCATAGTATCACCTAGTATAATTTTATCAGAATAATTTATTTTATTCAACACAAAAGCAGATTATTCATCTGCCTTTTTACTTGACAAATATGTAACTTTATCAGCGACTAATTCAATGACTGTTTTTTTCTTTTCATCTTCTTCAATATTCCTTGATTGTAATCTACCTTTTATACCTAATAAATCTCCTTTGTGACAATATTCACTAGCATTTTCAGCAATACCTTTCCATAAAGTACATGATATAAAATCAGTTTCATATTCTCCATCTAAATTTTTGTAACTTCTAGGAACAGCTAGTGTTATTGTTGAAACAGTATTACCATTTTCTGTTTTATTTAATTCAGGATCCTTTACTAATCTTCCAACTATTACAGATTGATTAAGCATATCTCACCTCCTTCTGTTTCAATTTAACACACAAAAAATAAGAAAACAAATAAATGTTTTCTTATTTCTTATTATAAATATTTACAATTTTATAGTTTTGTTTATAACTTTTTAAATATTTATTTTTAATAAAATCAAAATAACTAAAATTAAGAAAAATAATTTTTTAATAAATGATTAAGTTCAACTGCATATTCCATTGGTAATTCTTCTCTAAATCTATCAATAAATCCCATTATTATTAATTCTTTAGCTCTTTCTTCATTAATACCTCTACTCATTAAATAGAATAATTTATCTTTAGATATTTTCGAAACAGTTGCTTCATGTTCAATATAAGAACTATTATTATTTACAATATTAGTAGGTATTGTATCACTCTTAGAATTATCATCGACTATAATAGTATCACATTTAACAATACTACTAGATTTAATGGCATCTTTATTTATTCTAACAATTCCTCTATATGATGCATTACCACCTTTAGCAGCAATAGATTTTGAAATTATTTTACTAGATGTATAAGGCGCTAAATGAATCATTTTTGCTCCTGCATCTTGGATTTGTCCTTCAGTTGCGACTGCTATACTTATACAATCACCACTAGCTCTTTTTCCATTTAGAATACAACATGGATATTTCATATTAACTTTAGAACCAATATTACCATCTATCCATTCCATTTTTCCATCTTCTTCTACAATAGCTCTTTTAGTAACTAAGTTATATACATCATTTGACCAATTTTGAATTGTTGTATAACGACATTTTGCACCTTTTCCAACAAAGATCTCTACAACAGCAGCATGTAAAGAATCAGATGTATAAGTTGGAGCTGTACAACCCTCCATATAATGAAGTTCTGAACCCTCATCAACAATTATCAATGTTCTTTCAAATTGCCCCATATTTTTACTATTAATTCTAAAATAACTTTGTAATGGTCTATCTATTTTAGTATGAGGTGGAACATAAATAAAAGATCCTCCACTCCAAACCGCACCATTTAAAGCAGTATATTTATTTTCATCATATTTTACTAATGTATTAAAATACTTTTTAAATAATTCTGGATATTTTTGAAGTGCTGTATCAGTATCACAAAATATTACATTTTTATCTTCTAATTCTTGAATCATATTATGATATACAGCATTACTATCAAATTGAGCACCTACACCATCCAGGTATTTTTTTTCTGCATCAATAAGTCCTAAATTATCGAATGTATCTTTAATACTACATTCTACATTAGCCCAATTATTTTCCACATTATCTGTTATTTTTTTATAATAAGTTATAATATCAAAATCAACATCTAATTTTGGACCAAATGTTGGTTGATCAGATTCTTTAAAAAACTTATATGCCTTTATTCTAAAATCTCTCATCCATTTTGGCTCATTTTTTATTTCAGATATTTCTTTAACAGTTTTTTCATTTAATATTTCTACAGTTTTCATAAAACCACCAGTTTTATTATACTAAAAAAAAGAAAAAAATTAAACCTTATGATTTAATTTTTTATATTCTTTAATACGTTTTTTATATACACGTTTAGCACTTTCATTTGCATCTCTCATTTCAAGTGCATACATTTTGTTAAGTTTTATATCTGATATTATTCTTCCATATTCATCTCTTTCAATAATTTCATATCTTTTATCA
Organism: uncultured Bacillota bacterium; assembly: GCA_946626905.1. GTDB lineage: Bacteria > Bacillota_I > Bacilli_A > RF39 > UBA660 > OMSK01. The sequence goes on from CAMOVA010000009.1 coordinate 3,860, forward strand.
AAATCATCTATATCAACAGCAAATTTATCAACAACACATAATATATCAGCTACTTCTATTCTTTCAAATTTACACACAGTATATCCTTGTTCAATTATACCTGTTGAAACCTTTTCATTATAATAACCTATAGTAACTCTTTTTAAATCCATAACCATCCCTACTTTTCTATTTTATTGATTACTTTTTCAAATCCCCACCAAGGAAGTAATACACATTTTTTTCTATTTGGTTGTTTATATATATCATCATATACAACAGCCTCTTGTAATTTATCCTCGTCATAATGTTTTTCATCAATCATATTTAGAAAATTATTATATATATCTTTTGCTTCTTCTAATGTTTTACCTATCAAAAGATTGATCATAATAGATGTTGATGATGTACAAATAGCACATGCTTCTCCATCAAATCTAGCATCTACTATTTTACCATCTTCTACTTTAACCATTAAATCTATTTCATCTATACAAGACTCATTATTAGTATTAACTTTTATATAAGACTCATCATCAATAAGTCCTTTATTTTTTGGATTTTCATAGTTTTCTAATATTATGTTTCTTTTAAATTCTTGATCCATACTATCTCTTCTTTCGCGCATATTGTAACATATTTATTTTTTATTTTCAAATTTTCGAATATCACTAGCAACTAATTGATATTTATCAAATCTTCTTTCAACTCTACCTTTTATAATTACTATATCTTTTTGTTCTAAATCTATTTGTTTATATACTTTTGGGAATAAAACAACATCTGCTGTACCAAATTCATCAAATATCTTAATAAAACACATCTCTTCATTATTTTTTGTTGTAACTGGGTTTAATTTATCAATTATACCTACTACATTTATTACCTTATCAAAATTTTTCTTTATATCATTTAATTTTGTTATTTGTTTTAATTTAGCTTTTATTTCAGTAACTGGATTATTTACTAAATAAAAACCAAAAGAACTATATGAATAATCTAACAATTCCTTTTTTGTATATTCTTTATATTCATTTAAATTAGGTTTTATAGACTCATCCTGTAATTGTTGATATAAAATCGCATAATTAATTATACTATCAATATTTTCAATAAGAGTTCGATGATTTATTTTAAACTCATCAAAACATCCTGCATGTATAAGTCTAATAATAATATCTTTATTAATAACTTTCGAATATAATCTTCCAACAAAATCAAAAATATCTTTAAATTTACCTTTATCTCTTTCTTCTAATATTAATTTAACAACATTAGTATTTATATCCTTAATACTTGATAAAGGAAATCTTAAGCCCTTCTTTTCTATTTCAAATTTCATACGACTATTATTAATACTAGGATTTAATATATTAATATTATTTAAATGAGCTTCCATAATACAATCATTAAGATTTGAAGTATTAATAGATTCATCTAATAAACACTTTATAAAATATGCTGGAAAATTTGCTTTTAAATATGCAAGTTGATATGAAATCATTGAATATGCAACAGCATGGGATTTATTAAATCCATATTCTGAGAATTTTAATATTAAATTATATACTTCTATAGCTTGTTCTTTAGTATAACCATTATTAATAGAACCTTCAATAAATACTTGCTTTTCTTTAAGTATCATATCATGTTTTTTCTTACTCATTGCTCTTCTTAAAATATCTGCTTGTTCTAATGTATATCCAGCCATAACATTAGATATTTTCATAATTTGTTCCTGATAAACTATTATTCCATAGGTATCTTTTAATATTGGTTCAAGTCTTTTATCTATATATTCTATTTTTTGTAAACCCTTTTTTCTTTTAACAAAAGTATCAATATTAGACATAGGCCCTGGTCTATAAAGAGCTAAAGCTAATGATAAATCCTCAATATTATCAGGTTGTAATTTTTCTAAAAAAGATTTCATACCAGATGATTCAAATTGAAAAATTCCATTCACATTCGCATTTTTAAATAACTCATATGTCTTTATATCATCTAATCTTATATTTTTTATATTTACATTAATATTATCCTTCTCTAAACATTTTAAAATGTCATTTAAAAAACTTAAATTTTTTAAAGCTAAAAAATCCATTTTTAATAAACCAAGATCTTCTAAATAATCTTTAGTAAAAGCAGCAGTAAGTATATCATCATGTTTTATAACAGGAATAACTTCATCAATATTTTTACTAGAAATAATAATTCCTGCTGCATGAATACTACTGTGTCTTTTAAGTCCTTCTAATTTTAAAGCTATTTTATATAATTCTTTAAAATCCTTATTCTTACTAAGAATATCTTTTATTTTAGGATTATCCAAATTCTTTTTTAAATTTATTCTACTATCAATTAATTTTATAAAGTAGTCTACTTCTTTTTGATTCAAATCCATAACTTTAGAAACATCTCTTAATACTTGACGAGACGCTAAAGTACCAAAAGTTATAATATTTGATACTCTTTCTTTCCCATATTTATTAATACAATAATTAATAACTTCTTCACGTCTACTAAATTCAAAATCAATATCTATATCGGGCATTGTAACACGAGCAGGATTTAAGAATCTTTCAAATAATAAATTATACTTTAAAGGATCTACATCTGTTATTTCTAAAACATATGCGACTAAAGATCCCGCTGCACTACCACGGCCTGGCCCTACTATTATTCCATTATCTTTAGCATACTTAACATAATCCATAACTACTAAAAAATAATCACAGAAATTCATATCTTTGATAACTTGTAATTCTTTTTTTATTCTTTCTATATATTTAGAGCTAACACTTTCTCCAAAATGTTTTTTTAAACCCAATCTACACATTTCTTTTAAATAAGTATATGAATCAAATCCTTCTTTAACATCATAAGATGGTAATAAATCACTTCTTTTTTCAAACTTAACATTACAATTTTCATATATGTAGTTATATAAAGAATTAGGTTCATCTATTTTCAAAGAATAATCTTTTGAAATATTAATTTCATCTATTGTTGTTTCATCTTTTATTCCTTTTAAATACATATAATAGATTTTATCTGCTTTATTTAAATATAAAGTTTCATTAACATAAATTGATTTATAATTAATACTTCCTTTTTGTTTTATATCATCATAACCAACATATATATCTTTAAATATTTTAGAATAATCATTATACTTGTTAATATACTCATATGGTAAAATGCATATTAAATCATCATTATAAGTATTCAGATTTTTAACATTTTTTTCATATTCACTTATTTTAATTAGATTTTTATAACCATTATTATTTTTAGCATACAATAATAATTTATGGTCATCTATACTAACTTCTAAACCTATTATTGGTTTTATTTCATTTTTAATACATTCTAAATAAAATTCATATGATCCATATAAATTTTCATCACAAATAGCAATCGATTTTAAATTTAACTCTTTAGCATATTTCACTAAATCTTTTACTTTTATAATACTTTTAAGTAAAGAGTATTCAGTTTTAATATAAAGTGGTATATACATACGATCACCCTCTAATTTTATTTTACTATAAAATGCCTATTTATAAAATAAAAAACTGATATTTATCAGTTATTTTTTCTTCTTTTTCTTGTTTTTTGCTTGATGTTTATATCTTACTTCTTTTTTCTTTTTGTGTTTTCTACTTTTAACAATTATATATAATAAAATTATTCCTATAACACTTGAAGCAGCTATTATTATATACTTATCTTTAATTGTAAATTTTTCTTGTTTCTTTTTCTTTTTTTCTTTTGTAACATATTTATGAATAATTATTTCATCTTCTTTTGAATAGCTATATGCTTCTCTTGCATATTTAGCCAAATATTCAGGGTCTTCTAATTTTTCAGTTTCATTTAATAGTAGTTTTTCTTGTCTTTGTAGTTCATTTAAATTATTAGCTAATTTTATTTCTTTTTGTTTTAATGTATATATTTTATAAAAGTTATAACCTAAACTAAATATAAAATAAAAGATAATAACTACGGATATTGTTCCAAAGAAAAGCAAACGTCTTTTACTTTTTTTACTTATTCTTCTTTTTGACACTTTATCACCTACTATCAAAAAAATTATATCATTTTTTTAATACAAAAGTAAAGAAATAGTATAACTATTTCTTTACTATACATTATTTGACTTTTTAATGCGCATCTCAAGCGCCCATGAACGAAATAAGATTAGTAATACCGTTCCAAGAATTAAAAACACTAATATTTGTATTATATAATTTTTAACAATTAATGATAATACAAGAGATATTAAAGCACTTATTGCAAACCATATTGTCAGCAAATTAGACGAAATTGTTTCTACGATTATTAATAATAAAATAACAACTAACCATATATAAAATAACATTATTTATCACTATTATATTCTTTAAATTCGGTTCCTTCTAATTCTGGCTTAATTGCAATTATAGTTTCTTTTGGAATTAGTCCTTTTTTAGTAATGTTAAATTTTTGTAACTTTTCTAATATTTCATCTTCTACAATTACTTTAGTTTGTAATTTAACATTTTCATTATCTATACAAAATTTTTCTATATTATTTATAGGTTTGATAGTTACTAAAACACTCATATTAATCCTCCTTAACAATTTGAGCCATAACTTTTTTTACGAAAGTCCACTCTGCATCATTATCGATATTTTTTATATAATAAATACCATCTTTATCATATACATTACCAATATTTATTATAGATTCATTTGGTAGTGTATATATAATATACTTCTCTTCTATTTCAGGGACTTCAAAACATAAAATAAGTTTTGCATCAAATATGTCTCCATTAATATTTTGTATAGTTACAACTCTTTCCATATCATCACCTACTATAATAATTATAACAAAGCATATATTTTTTGTCTATAAATAATAATGCTTTATTGGATTTAAATCTTTATCAAGTTCATAACAAATCGGTCTTCCTGTTTCTATTTCTAAATTCATTATATCTTGATCACTAATATTATCTAAATACTTCATTAATGCACGTAAGCTATTTCCATGAGCAACTATTAATACTCTTTTATTATTTAATAATTCTTTTTTTATTTCATTTTCATAATAATCAATTACTCTTTTTATTGTATCTAATAAATTTTCTGCTAGTGGAACATCAACACCTTGATATCTTATATCACCTTTAGGATTTCTTTCATCATTTTCATCTAATTTTGGTGGAGTAACATCTACACTTCTTCTCCAAAGTCTTACTTGTTCATCACCATATTTTAAAGCAGTTTCTCCTTTATTTAAACCTTGTAAAGCACCATAATGTCTTTCATTTAACTTCCATGACTTAACAACTGGTATATCTTTTAAATTCATTTCATCCAAAATAATATCTAAAGTTCTTGTAGCTCTAACTAATACAGAAGTAAAAGCAATATCAAAAGTAAAGTTATTTTCTTTTAATATTTTACCTGCTTCATGAGCTTCTTTAATACCATTTTCTGATAAATCAATATCTGTCCACCCAGTAAATCTATTTTCCAAATTCCATAAACTTTGTCCATGACGAACTAAAATTAATTTTATATTTTCCATATAATTACCTACCTGTTACAATTATATCATTATGAGCAAAAAAATAAAAGAGGTTTCCCTCTTTTAACAAACAAAGCTTGATCCTAAAATAATAGCAAGTAAAATATATAATACAATTAAAATTATATATCCACTTCCTCTATTAGAACAAGTGTTACATTCATTTTGACAAGACATAATTTTAACCTCCTAACCTACTAAATGTAAGCTCCTAGTATGATAATTAAAAGAATAAATAAAACTAAAACAATAGCTGCTCCTGATACACCTGAATTACACATATAACATTCCTCCTTTTTTTATCTTTTCACAATATTTTATGGAAATAATAAATTTATGTGATTACTTTTCTTGTAATTTAAGGCTATTTTTGATAAGATATTAATGTACAAGGAGGAAATATGAAAAAGAAAATATTAATAAGTACATTAGCATTATCACTATTAATTTGTGGTGGATGTAAACAAAAAGTTAAATTAAAAGATGGTAAAGAAGTTATCGCAAGTGTTAAAGGAAAAGACATTACAGCTGAAGAATTATTTGATAATTTAAAAGAAACATATGGAGCAAATGCTGTTGTTAATATGGTAGATGATTACATTATTAAAAAAGAAGTTAAAGATTCTAAAGCAGCACAAGAATACGCTAAAGCACAAATTGCTACTATGAAACAACAATATGAAGCAGCTGGATATACATGGGATGATGTTTTAAGTCAATATGGATACTCTACTGAGGATCAATTAATTAATGAATATGAAAATAATTATAAAAAAAGAATTATTGCTAAAAAATATATTAAAAAAGAAGTAACAGATGATGAAATAAATGAATATTATGAAAAAGAAATTTATGGTAATTACACTGTTAAACATATATTAATTTCACCTGATGTTAAAGATAGTGCTTCTGATAGCGAAAAAGAAAAAGCTAAAAAAGAAGCTTTAAATAAAGCTAAAGATATTATCAAAAAATTAAATGATGGTGAAAAATGGTCTACTTTAGTTAAAAAATATTCAGACGATAAAGGCACTAAAAATAGCGAAGGTTTAGTTGAAAACTTTACTAAAGGTGATATGGTTGATGAATTCTTTGAAGCAAGTATAAAACTTAAAAATGGTGAATATACTAAAGAACCTGTAGAAAGTAATTATGGATATCATATTATTCTAAAAGTAAGTAATACTAAAAAACCATCTTTAAAAAATTCTAAAACTAAAATATTAGATGCTATTTCTGAAAACAAATTAAATAATGAAGAAAACCTACTTGAAAAAACATGGGTTAACATTAGAAAAGAATATAAATTTAATATAGCTGATTCCACTATTAAAAGTGGTTATGATAAAACAATAAGTGAATAAAAAAAGGCAATGCCTTTTTTTTATTCTGCAATCATTTTATTTATAGTAATTAACCTATACCCTTTACTATTTATATAAGTTATAATGCTTGGCAATTCATAGATTAATTGATCACTTATATTTAATACTATTAAAGAACCTCTAGAAAGTATTTTTTTGACATTCTGATAATAATTTCTAGTTATAATATTATTCACTAAAATTGTATAATTATTATTTTTTTTACAAGACTGCAACAAATTAATATTTTCTTTATTTGTATAACAATAATTATATTTTTGTTTAGCTATTCTTTTTATAACTGAATTGTTAAATTCACTATTATTTAATACACCTACACTATAATCATAATTAACTAAATCAACTACTCTATCAGAATTATTATAAATCCAATCATCATCAAATATAAATGATGCCTTAACATTCTTCATTTTTAAAATATTAATTACATTATCTATTTCATTATTATTTTTTACAATAAAAATTAATGAGACAAATTCGTTACTCTTATTACCAGATATAATGAATTTATCCTTTGTACTAATACTTATTTTAGGTTTTAAATTTTTAAAAACTAATAATCCTGAATTATATTTTCCATATTTTTTCATTTTATTATAACTTCTATTAACATCTATTTCTTTACCACAAATACCAGGTATTATTTTATTATCATAAACTTCAGCATTTATAGGTTCTACTCTTTTATTTTCATTTTTTATCTTAATCATTATGTCATCATAGTCTTTAACTATTGTAATAGTTTTTTCAGTATAAAAAAAACTTATTGACATTATTATTAACAATAATATAATTTGTAGTGTTTTATTCATACTACATTATATGACATAAATATAACATTTTTCAATTTTTTCATATAATATTTTAGGAGGTAAATCATGTATATAAATTATAGAAATAATAATGATAGATTTATAGGTGGTGGATTTTTAGGACCATTTATATTAGGAGGATTAACTGGTGGTTTATTAGCACCTGCTTTCTATCAAAGACCATATTATAATAACTATTATTATCCATATCCTGTAAATTATTATTATGGAGGATATTATAGATAAAAAAAACATCAATTATGATGTTTTTTTAATCCCATGTTAAACTCAAATTTTTAGTTTTATTTATTTTATATAAAGCATTAACTAATAAATATATATAAAATACAATATAAATAATATTAATATACTTATTATTAAAAGCTAAAATAAAATCAAATAAACCATGATATACTATTGCGAAAAATAAACTACAATATATTTCTTTAGTACATCTATTATTATATCCCATTGTTTTATAGTATTTTGCAAAACCAAAATAATAACCCATGATTACAGCAAATGCTGCATGTCCTGGTATTGTAAAAAAAGAACGCATAAATAATACTGTAATATCAGAATTCCATAAATAGAAAAAGTTTTCAATTAATGCAAATCCTAATGAAACACATACTGCATAAACAATAGCATCAAATATATAATTAAATTCTTTTCTTTTCCAAACAATTATATAAAGTATTATCCATTTACACAATTCTTCAATAAGACCTATTTCTCCAAAACTTATCAAAAAAGTTTTATATAATTCCGTTTTAGAACTTGCTTCTACTAAAAAAGGAATATAGTGTTGATAAATTAAAGCCAATATTTTTGTAACAAATAAAGCTATACATCCACCTATAAAAGTTAATACTAATAACTTCATAGGTTCCTTCTCTATTTTATCTTGTTCATATATACTATCCACTAATAAATATATTGGAATTATTGAAATTAATATAAATAACACATATACTACTATATTCATTAGCCCACCTCTATTTTATACAACATAATTATAACATAATTACAAAAAAAAAGCAGTTAAACTTCTTTTTTTGTAAAACTTTTTCCTTTAACCAAAATATTATTATTGGTTTGGAAATTTTTTAGATATTGTCTTAAAAAATAAAGCTTATCTAAATTATTATTATAAAGCATATCACATAAATCTAAAGCTCTTTGCATATATATTTTATTATAATTATTTAAATTATATTCTTTTAAATTTAGTCTATCACTCATTATTTTTTCTTTATCAAAATCTTCACTTTTTGAGTATTCTATCATTTTAGAAAAAAAGTTAATATTATTTTGCCAAATAACAGGATCCAAGGTACCATTTGGAGATCTAAATTCAATTGTATTTTTCTTTACTTTACGATTTAAATTATGTACGTTATGAAAATTTATTCCTTGATACTTATCAACATCTAATATTTTAACTATTTCATTTGCTGTAAGATTCTTTTTAAAATAAGCTCTATCCTTTGCGAATAACCTTGCAACAGGATAAGCATATTTACCAATACTAATTCTTGGAGTAAGATATTCACCATAACCAAAACGATAAATAATATTTTCATAAGTTATCCATAAATTAAATAAGTTCATCCAATATTCAGGATTATCTCCAATTATATGTCCACCTAAATGAACATGACCTCCACAATGTAAATCTATTTGTGAATTTTTTTCTAAAAGATTACAAACTTTTTTTATTTCTTGCCAAGATTCTTTTTTATCAGTTAATATACCGGATGAAAGTTCAATACCTTTAGTTAAGGAGAAATCATGGTGAGCACACCACTTAAGTGACTCTTTTCTTAATGTACGTTTAATTTTTCTTTTATTTGCTTTTTCTACTTCTATTTCTATTCCAAAAGTAGTATCACTATTTAAATTAATACTTTCTCTTAATGATAAAGGATACTCATTTAAATAATGCATAAGCTTAAGTAATTTTAATTTATTTAACTTTGATAACTTATCATTATCATTTGGATTTATATAATCAAAAATACTATTTTCCATGATTCACCTCCTTTTGTGACAAATATTATACAATAAATTGCATAAAAAAGAAAGAAATTAATTTCTTTCTAATTCTATAAATGTTTCATGACCATTTAAATCATAAGATTTTTCTATATCATCTTTTACAATTATATCTAATGATAAAGTTTCTTTTTTAATAAATTCTTCAAACTCTTTAATAGCATCACTAACTAAATCATCAGCCTTATAATATAATGTTATTCTATCCATTATTTCATAATTATTTTCTTTTCTAATATTTTGTACTTTAGAAATTAATTCTCTAGCTAATCCTTCTTTTATTAATTCATCAGTTAAGCTAGTATCTAAAATTATGAAATTATTATTTTCCATACCAACATTAAATCCTTCTTTAGAAGATATTCTGATATCAACCATATTAGAAGTAATTTCTTTATCTTCTCCACCAATATTCATAGTTATAGTTTCATCATTTTGTAATTTATTAATATCTTCTTCACTTAATGATTCAAGTTTTGTTCCGAATTCTTTAATAAGTGATCCGAATACTTTACCTACTTCTTTGAAGTTTGGTTTTACACTTAAATTCATGTATTCATTTAAATTGTCTACAAATTTAACTTCCTTAATATTTAATTCTTCTTCAATTAAAGGAATTAAATCACTAATTAAGTCTTTATTCTTACCATCTAATAGTGCTTCACTAAGAGGTTGTCTAACTTTTATTTTAGCTTCTTCTCTAACATATCTACCAACTGAAATTAAACTTCTAATTAAATCCATACGTTCTTCAATATGTTCATTTATTAGTGTTTCATCATATTTAGGGAAATCTTCTAAATGAACTGAATCTTTACCAGTTAATTTTGTATACATTTCTTCTGTTACATATGGAATAATAGGAGCAGTTAATTTACATAAACCAACAAGTACTTCATATGTAGTTATATAAACAGCTTTTTTAGAATTATCTAAATCACTTGCCCAGAATCTATTTCTATTACGTCTAATATACCAATTTGATAAATCTTCTGATACGAAATTAGTAATTAGTCTAACAACTTGATTTAAATCAAATTCTTCATAATATTTTGTACAATCACGTACTAATTTATTATATTTTGAAAGTAACCATTTATCTATTTCTTCACGATCTTCTATAGCTACCTTACATTCATCAATATCAATATTATCAATATTAGCATACATACTAAAGAATGAGTATGTATTTTTAAATGGATTAAAGAATTTTGAATGAACTTCTTTTAAACCTTCTTCATCAAATTTTAATGGAGTCCAAGTTGGAGATACATATGGTAAATACCATCTTACTGTATCAGCTCCATACTTATGAATAATTGTAAATGGTTCAACTGCATTACCTTTTGATTTGTGCATTTTTTGACCATTTTTATCTAGTAATAATTCATTAACTAAAACATTCTTATATGGACTTTTTCCAGTTAAGAATACTCCTATTACTATAAGTGAATAGAACCAACCTCTTGTTTGATCAATTCCTTCAGCAATAAAATCTGCAGGATATTGACTTTCCCATAATTCTTTATTTTCAAATGGATAATGATATTGACTAAATGGCATAGCTCCACTATCAAACCAACAATCAATTACCTCTAATGTTCTACTCATTTCTTTACCACAATCTGGACAAGTAATATGAATATCATCAACAAAAGGTCTGTGTAAATCAATAGTTTTTGGATCTACTTTTTCAATTGCTTTAGAAGCTAATTCTTCTCTAGAACCAATCATTTCCATATGACCACAAGAACATCTCCATAAAGGAAGTGGTGTTCCCCAATATCTATTTCTAGAAATTGCCCAATCATTCATATTTTCTAGCCAATTACCAAATCTTTTTTCTCCAACAAATGATGGATACCAATTTACTTTTTTATTTTCTTCAATTATTTTATCTTTTAATTTTGTTACTTCTAAATAATATGAAGGTCTTGAATAATAAACAAGTGGTGAATCACATCTCCAACAATGTGGATAATCATGTTTAATTTTTTGTTTTTTAAATAGTTTATCATTTTCTTTTAACCATTTAATTACTTCTAAATCTGCTTCAAAAATATTCATACCTTTCCATAATCCATCAGTATATGTAGCATCTTCTCCTACTGGATTAACATAAGGTAATTTATATTTTTTACCAACTTTAGCATCATCTTCACCAAATGCTGGAGCTATATGAACTATTCCAGTACCATCTGACATTGTTACATAATTATCACATGTTACAAAGAATCCCTTGCCAGAAATTTCAATATCTGATGGTATTAATTGTTCATATTCAGTATATTCTAAATCTTTACCTTTATATGTTTCAAGTACTTCATAATCGTCACCTAATACACTATTTACTAAAGCCTTAGCTAAAATAAATTTATATCCTTTAGACTCAACTTTAACATATTCTTCATCTGGATTAACACATAATGCAACATTAGATATTAATGTCCAAGGTGTTGTTGTCCAAACTAAGAAATATGCATCTTCATCAGCCTTTTTAAATGGAACTATAACTGTATTAGCATCTATTTCTTTATATCCTTGTGCTACTTCATGAGATGCTAAACCTGTACCACATCTAGGACACCAAGGCATAATTTTAACACCTTCATAAAATAATCCTTCATCAAAAAATTTCTTTAAAATATACCATTCTGTTTCAATATAATTATTATCATATGTAATATATCTGTTATCTAGATCAATAAATTGTCCCATTTCATCTGTTAATTTACGAAATGCTGTTTCATTATCCCAAACAGTTTCTTTACATAATTTATTAAATGCTTCAATTCCATATTTTTCAATATCTGCTTTTCCTGTAAAACCTAATTTTTTTTCTACATTAACTTCTACTGGAAGACCATGAGTATCCCATCCTACTTTTCTTAAAACTCTATAACCTTGCATTGTTTTATATTTACAGAAAGTATCTTTTAAGAACTTAGCAACCATATGATGTAGTCCAGGCATTCCATTTGCAGTAGCTGGTCCATCATAAAATACCCAGTTATCAGCTGTATTTCTATTTTCTATTGTTTTATTTAAAATATCTTCTTTTTTCCATTCTTCTAAAATTTCTTGTTCTACTAAAAATGAATCTTTCTTTTCTAATTCTTCAAAATTCTTCATATTACCCTCCAATGCTCTATATTATAACATATTTATTATAAAATAATAAAAAAAACTTTATAATTTAGGGACGAATATTCGCGGTACCACCCTAATTCATAAAGATTTATGCACTTATTTACTATATAGCGTAACCTTTTTAACATCAAGAGTGATCTATATATTAATTCATTATTAGTTCACACCTTCCACTAACTCTCTTTAAAATCCTTAATATACCGTCTCTATCACTTGTTAAAGTTCAACTTGATCTAGTTCACCAACTACATCTAATTGAGTTTCAATTATATCTCTTATACGTTTTTTAAATATTTTAATATTACGTTTTAACATAGCTGCTTCAGCTTCTGTTTTTTCTGCATTAAGTAATGCTTCATTTACAATTCTATTTGCACTATTCTTTGCATCTTCAATTAAAGTTTCGCTTTCTCTATGCGCAGCCATTTTAACTTGTTCACTTGTTTTTTGAGCCATAATAATAGTTTTATTTAATGTTGATTCCATTCTTTCATATTGAGACAATTTTTCTCTAAGTTTTATATTTTCAGTTTCAAATGATTTAAGTTCTAAGATTTTTTTATCTTTCTCATTCATCTCACTAATCATATTTTCTACTTGAGAAATAATCTTATCTAAAAATGAATTTACTTCTTCTGGATCATAACCCCTAAGAGTTCTATTAAATTTTTCCATATTATCGCCTCTAAACTATTATTACCATTCAATATTTATGTCATTATTATCGTGAATATCTTTTCCATCTTTATCATCAGTTATTTTACCTTGGATATTTACATTATTTGGTGTACATAAGAAAATTCCTCCACCTATTTTTTGTAAATCTCCTCCAATAGCATATATTGTACCTGCTAAAAAGTCTATAATTCTTTTAGCTTGATCTGATGTTACTCTCTTTAAATTAACAACAACTGTATTTCTTCCTTTTAAATGATCAGCTATTTGTTGAGATTCTGAATAAGCACGTGGTTCTATTAAAATCATTTTATTACTACCATCGTTCTCATTTAATGATTCCTCAACACTTACTTCATAGTATTCATCACCAGATACATTGTTTTCAAATATATCATCATCTTTCTTAAATATATTATTTAGAAATCCCATTCCTATTCCTCCTAATCTACTATATCAACTATAATTAATTTTATCATATATTTTTCTAAAAGAAAATAGAAAATTTTATTTTAATCTAAAAATTTACATGATCCATCAAATTTACATTTCTTAGGTAAGTTTCTACAAGTATTTGGATCTATTTTACTACAATCAGTTACACATGTATTGTTTCTTACAGTACATGCCATTTTATATCCATCTTCGCTAGGACATTCATCTTTTGAATAAGCTTCACATTCTTTTAATTTAGTTTCTGGAATATATTTTTCAACTTTTGAATTATTACATCCTTTATCACTTAATAAACAATTCATACATTTATTTAAATCTGATTTATTTGAAACATTAGAAGAATTAAATGCGAATTGTACTAACGCCATAACAACAAATACTACTACAGCAGCTATAATTCTTGTAATAAATTTTTTAGTTGATTTGCTCATCCCTTTTTCATCAGACGACATAGCACTAAGCATATCTACCATACCCATAATTACTAATATTACTGGTACTAATATTTTTATTAAATTATATAATGTAGATGTAACATGTGGTAAAGTTTTTGGTAAGGAAAAACCACATACATTAGTTGTTCCTACATCAAATCCAGCAGCTAAAACTATATTAGGTAACATTAATAATGTAATTAATGCTATATATTTTATTTTTTTATTCATACTATCACCAATTTAATTATAACATTATTTTAATTTAAGTTAAACTTTTTATTAATATTTGGATAAATATCAGTTGTATAATATATTGAATTATTACTTATATTTAAATAACCATATAAATGTCCATTATTCATATAATATACAACATTATCTTTAACACTATTATATTTCTTCATTTCTTTATAACATGTATAATCACATTCTTGTGGAACTATATATCCTTTTTTTGATTCAGTGTTATAAGATTTCTTTAACTTTTTATCAACCATTTTTTCTATACTGTCTTTTGATACACCATTATTTTCTAAAACTTCATCTGAAGACAAGAACCCTTTTAATTTAAATGAATAAGCATAACTTTCATAAACTTGTTCTGGTATCATTGAAAAATCAGTTTGAATTGTTTTCTTAATCAACAAATATAATACTTTGTCTTTAACATAATATTCATAATCATATGAACTATCATATCCATAGTTCATTGTTTTTTTATAATCTTTTTTTAAATCTTTATTAACTTCTTTAACATTACTATCATTTATATTTATATATGGAAGTTTAAAGTTTCCAACTGATTCTTTAGTGTATACATATTGCTTTGTTGATCTTGTTTTTGAAAAAATCAAAAATATAACTGTTAATAAGATTAGAACTCCAATTATTATTAATTTAGTTTTATTTTCTTCAATTATTTCGTACATACAAGCCTCCCTATTTTATTACTCTCGATACTTTTAAGACATTACCACCATCTATTGATGATTTAATTATTCCAACCTTTGGACTTGATGCATGAACTATTTGTCCATTTCCAGCATACAAAGCAACATGTCCTTGATAAAGTACTACATCACCCAGTTTTAAATTAGAATAATTTCCTTTTGAATAAGGTATAACAGTAACACCAGTCATTGCTCTTTGCTCTGCGGATGTTCTTGGTAGACTGTAACCAAATCTTGAATAAATTTCTCTAACAAAAGCAGAACAATCTACTCCACAACCTGAAACTTTATTCCACTCATCACATAGTTTAGTACCTCCCCATACATAAGGATGGCCTTGGTATTTTTCTGCTTCACTTACTAAACTATTTCTACAGCCATTTAAACAACTCTCTCTAGCTTCTCCATTTCCGCCTCCACCAGAAGGACATTTCGATGCACAACTTAATTGACAGCTCTCATAACATTTTTTCTTATCGTTTGCAGAACCAGCACTATCACATGCATGACATGCATCATATTCTGATGCTTGAGATTTTTCTTGTTTTTGGCTTGCTACTGTTTGTTTTGGCCTTTTCATACATGTTGATCCATTCCAAGTACATGTTTTAGAATATCTAACACATTCTACTGAATTATTTAATTTAGCACAATTTTTAATTTCACAAGTTCTTAACTCAGAATTCTTTTTACAAGCATTGCCATTTTCATCCTTTGAAGGACACTTTTTATAACTATATTTAAAACATGCTTTTGTAGTTTCAGTAATTCTATCGTTTGATGAGCCACATGATTCATTAGTTAATAAACAGCTCATACATTTATTTAAGTCTGATTTATCAGAAACATTAGAAGAATTAAATGCGAATTGTACTATTGACATAACTAAAAATACTACAACAGCAGCTATAATTCTTGTAATAAATCTACTTTGTGATTTCTTCATTCCGTCTTGGCTAGAAGCACTCATTGCACTAAGCATATCTATCATACCCATAATAACTAGTATTACTGGAACTAGTATCTTTAGCAAGGTAAATAATGTACTAGTTATTTTTGGTATTGCATAAGGTACTACGTTTTCTAACCCACAGACATTTTCATAATAATTATTGTTGCTAAAACCAGCAGCATTAACTATCATTGGAATAAATAGTATTGTTATTAATAATAATCTTTTTTTCATTTTATCACCATTAAAAATTTATTTTATTTTTAACATATTCAATTGCTTCTTCAATATTAAGTGTTATTTGTTCCATTGTATCTCTGTCTCTAATTGTAACAGTGTTATTGTTTAATGTATCATCATCAATTGTAACTGAAAATGGAGTCCCAATAACATCTTGTCTTCTATAACGTTTACCTATATTACCTGCTTCATCATAAGTAGTCATAAAGTGTTTACTAAATTGTTTATAAATTTCCATTGCTTTTTCACTATGATATTTCTTAATAAGTGGTAATACAGCAACTTTATATGGTGCAAGACTTGGATGAAATTTCATAATTTCTCTTGTTGTTCCATCTTCTAATTCTTCACAAGTATAAGCATTATCTAATATTGCTAAAACTAATCTATCTGCACCTACTGTTGACTCTATAATATATGGAATATATTTTTCGTTTGTTTCTGGATCTAAATATTCTTGTGATACTTTTGAATATTCTTGATGTCTTGTTAAATCAAAATTTGTTCTGTTATGAGTTCCGTTTATTTCACCCCAACCAAATGAATATTCATATTCTATATCACATGCTTCTTTTGCATAATGAGCTAGTTTTTCATGATCATGGAATCTTAATTTAGATTCTGGAATACCTAAATCCATAAAATATCTTTTAGCATAATCTTTAAAATAATTATAAAGTTCTGTATCATTACCTTCCTTACAGAATGTTTGATATTCCATTTGTTCAAACTCAATTGTTCTGAATGTAAAGTTACCAGGTGTTATTTCATTTCTAAAAGCTTTACCTATTTGTCCTATACTAAATGGTAATTTAGTACGACTAGTTCTTAAAACATTCAAGAAATTTACATATTCTCCTTGCGCATTTTCTGGTCTTAAATAAATTTTACCTTTAGCATCTTCAGTAACACCTCTATGTGTTTCAAACATTAAATTAAATTGTCTTATATCTGTAAATTCATGTCCACCACATTTTGGACAAGGTACTTTTTGTTCCTTTATATAATTCATCATTTCTTCTTCTGACATAGAATCTGCATGAATATCTGGATTAAATTCTTCTATTAAATTATCAGCTCTATGACGGAATTTACATTGCTTGCAATCAATTAATGGATCAGAGAAACTTCCTACATGTCCACTTGCTTCCCAAACTCTAGGATGCATCAAAATAGCTGCATCTATTTCATAAGCATTTGGCCTTTCTTGAATAAATCTTTTTCTCCAAGAATCTTTAATATTATTTTTAAGTCTAGAACCTAGTGGGCCATAATCCCATGTATTTGCAAGTCCACCATATATTTCACTACCTTGATATATAAATCCGTATGTTTTACATAAATTCACTAATTTTTCCATTGTTAATTTTTCCATAATAATCCTCCTTAAAACAAAAAGACTCTATAAATATAAGGACGAGTATCCCGCGGTTCCACCTTACTTATTCTATAGAATCTCTTTTATGCATATTGCTCGCGGTTTCCACCCGGTCATCACATTTA
>CAMOVA010000010.1 GCA_946626905.1 uncultured Bacillota bacterium
ATGCTGATACTACATTATTAGAAATAATATCTGATATTAATAAAAATGTTGTTTTAATTACTAGTAAGAAATTACTAAAAGATTTAGATGTCAATAAATATAATAAACAATATAATAATTTAAAAGTAGTAGATAACGATACGTTTCATGATAGATTTATAATATTGGATAAAGCTAAAATATATCATTTAGGTTCTTCTATAAATCACATAGGTAGTAAAACATTTGCTATCAATATAATAGAAGAAAATATTATGAAAGAAAGTTTATTAAGTAAAATAAATACTATAATAGCAACTGAAAATATAGAATAAATCTATGTTTTTTTTGTAAAAGGGTTTTACTTTTTTATATCGAATAATGAGATTAGGAGGTGAAATAATAATTTCTTGTTTAATTATATTGTAACTTTGTATTTATAATGTATAAATTATATGGTAATATTATATAATAATTATTGACATATTATATAATAAGTAATAAAATATTTGTAGAAATGAGGGATAATATGGCAAGTTTAACAAGCCCAATTAATGTGGTGGTTGATAGTACTACTAAAGAAGAGGCAACTAATATATTAAAAGATTTAGGGTTAAGTATGAGTAGTGCAATTAATTTGTTTTTAAGACAAGTTATTAAAAATAATGGATTACCTTTTGAAGTAAAAAATAGAAATGTTGATCAAGATTTATTAAATGCTTTAAAGGAAGCTGAAGATATTATAAATAATAGAATTAAAGTACAAAGTTATGATAATAGAGAAGATTTAAAGAAATCATTATTATCTGATGAATAAGTACAAATATAAAGTAAAATATACTAGTAATTATAAAAGAAATTTAAAAAATTTAATTAAACAAGGAAAAAATATAGAGAAAATATTAGATGTTATTGATTTATTAGCTAATAATAAACAATTAGATAAAAAATATAAGAATCATAAGTTATTTGATGATAAAAGTTATAAAAATTGTTATGAATGTCACATAGAGCCAGATTGGTTATTAATTTATCAATTTCACAAAACTGATTTAATATTATTATTAGTTAATACAGGAAGTCATAGTAATGTATTAAAAACATAGATTGATTTTCTATGTTTTTTTTGTAAAAAAATGTAAAAATTATTGATAGTGAAAAAACTGTGTGTTATAATGAAGGTACTAGAGATAGTTACTAAGAAAAACCTACACTATAACGATTGGGAACATAATTATTAGATGGTGTTGAATACTTATTTATTTAAGGATCCTAAAATCTAATATGTTGTGCCCACCTGGGAAGCCCGGTTTTATCGTTATTGCTATCTCTAGTTTTTTTATAGGTTTTATGTTATAATTGATATAGAGTAAAGTAGGTGTTTTATGGCAAAGAAAAAAAAGAAGAAAGTAGAAAAAAAAGAGAGTTCAGCATTTCTTGTTGAGTTAAATGGATTTTTATTAGTTGTTTTAGCTATTATTGGTTGGGTACCTAAGAATGGACCAGTTGGTCATTTTATTAGAAGTTTTGCTATATTCTTAACAGGACCTTTTGATTTTATATTTTTAATATCAGTAGTAGCTATTGGTTTATATAAGATTGTTAAAAGAAAAAATCCAGATCTTTTTAATCCTAGATTAATTGGTTTATACATATTTTTGATTGGGTTATTTGTATGTGCTCATATGCAATATGTTGAAGATCATAATTTAGGTGGTGCTAAAATTGTATCTGAAACTGTTAATAATTTCTTTAGTGCTATTAGAAGTATGGGTACTAAAGCTAATTTAGGTGGAGGTATTATAGGTGCTGTTTTCTCATTTATTTTTGTTTCTTTATTAGATATAAATGGAACAAGGGTAGCATTTATTTCACTTATGATAACTGGTTTTGCTTTATTTACTGGTGTATCTATTTTTGATATTATTAAAAATGCTTTAAGCAAAGCTAAAAATAAACAACCAAAAGAAAAAGATGATAAGGTTGTTGTTACTTCTATTGATGAGCTTATTAAACAACCTGAAGAAGAAAAAGTTGTTGTTAAAGAAGAAGAAAGTCTTCCTATTAAAGATGTTAATAGTAAAGGATATAAACTTCCTACAATTGATTTATTAGATAAACCTGTTAAATCTAAAGAGAAAGAATCTAAAGATACTATTAATGCCAATGTAGAAAATTTACAACAAGTTTTAGCTGATTTTGGGGTTGAAGGTAAGGTTGTTGCGATTAATCCAGGACCTACAGTAACTCAATATGAAGTTGAAATTAAATCAGGTACTAAAGTAAGTAAAGTTGCTTCTTTAAATAAAGAAATAGCATTAGCGCTTGCTGCTAAAGACATTCGTATTCAAGCACCAATTCCTGGTAAATCTACTATTGGTGTTGAAATTCCTAACAAAGTTAAATCATCTGTTACAGTAAGAGAAATATTAGAAACAGTTGGTGCTTCATATAAAAATTCTAAATTATTAACTACATTAGGTAAAGATATAATGGGTAAACCTGTTTATTGTGAAATTAATAAAACACCACACCTTTTAGTAGCAGGAGCTACAGGAGCTGGTAAATCTGTATGTATAAATAGTATTATTGTTTCAATTTTAATGCGTACTAAACCAGATGAAGTAAAATTAGTTTTAATTGATCCTAAGAAAGTTGAATTTTCAATGTACGAAGGAGTACCACATTTAATGGCTCCAGTTGTATCTGATCCAAGAAAGGCTAATATCGCGCTTAAAAAGATTGTGTCTGAAATGGAAAGAAGATATGATTTATTTAGTAGTAGTAAAACTAAAAATATTGAAGGATATAATGCTTACGTAGAAAAAGAAAATAAAAAGAGAAGTAAAGAAGAAGAAATTTCTAAACTTCCTTTCATAGTTGTAATTATCGATGAACTTGCTGATTTAATGTTAGTAGCAGCTAAAGAAGTTGAAGATTCTATTATGCGTATTACTCAAATGGCTAGAGCAGCTGGAATTCATTTAATTGTTGCAACTCAAAGACCTTCTACAAATGTTATTACAGGTGTAATTAAAGCTAATATTCCAACTCGTATTGCTTTCGCAGTTGCTTCTCAAATAGATTCAAGAACTATTTTGGATGCTGGTGGAGCAGAAAAATTATTAGGTAAAGGTGATATGTTATATTTACCACAAGGTGAAAATACACCTATAAGAATTCAAGGTGCATTCTTAGCAGATGATGAGATAAAAAGAGTTGTTGATTATACTGTTAAACAACAAATCGCTAAATATGATGAAACTTTAACAATGACTGATGAAGAAATGAATGCTTCTTCTACGGTTCCAGGATATAGTAATTCTGATGCGAATGAAGAACCTTTATATAATGAAATTGTTGAGTTTGTTGTATCTCAAGGTAAAGCTAGTGCTTCACTTTTACAAAGAAGATTTAGACTAGGTTATAACAGAGCTGCTCGTTGTATAGATTTATTAGAAGAAAGAGGAATAATTGGTCCAAATAATGGTTCAAAACCTAGAGAAGTTTTAATAAAATTAGAAAAAGAAGATTAATCTTCTTTTTTTTTAAAATTAATTAAAAAGTTGTCTAAAAAATTTTAAATATGATATAATGTAATAGTCTGAGGTGATTATTTTGACAAAGGAATATTATTCTATTGTTAAAGATATATTAGAAAATGATGAATTTAATAAATTAAGATATATAGAACATCATGGTAGTACTAGATATGAACATTGTATGAGAGTATCTTATATTTCATATAAAGCAGCGAAAAGATTACATTTAAATTACATGGAAATGGCTAGAGCAGGTTTATTACATGATTTCTTCTTAAGTGATGAATTAAGAACTTTTAAAGAGAAATTTTTGTCTGTATTTACTCATCCAAATATTGCTTTAAAAACATCTAATGATAATTTTGATTTAACTATTCGTGAACAAAATATAATCGCATCACACATGTTTCCTTTAGGTACAACAATACCAAAATATAGTGAAAGTGTGTTGATAGCTGTAGTTGATAAATTTGTTGCAGTATCTGAATTAGGAAGAAAATTAACAACAAAACTTAAGATTGTACAAAATGTAATGATATTGATGTTATTTAGTATTTTTAAATAACACCTTTTTTGTCCTCGTAACATAATGGATAGTGTAGGACCCTCCTAAGGTTCAAATGTAGGTTCGATTCCTACCGGGGACACCATTTTATGAAGTAAGGTTGGTATTATGAAAGAATTTTTTAAAAAATATTTAAATGATGAAATTAAGTTAGATAAAAAGATATTTATAGGATTAATTTGTCTTATAATTGTATCTGCAGGAATATTTGGCTTTGTATATGAATTTTTCTTTTATTTCTTAAATAGTGGGATGAAGAAATTTTATTATCGTGGTAGTAATTTCTTGCCATGGATTAATATATATGCGACAGGAGCACTTTTTATATATTTTTTAACTAGAAAACATAAAAAACAACCATTAAAAGTATTCTTATATAGTACAGTAATATGTGGAATTATTGAATATATAGGAGGATATATTTTATATCATTTTGGTAATGGATTTAGATGTTGGGATTATAATACAGAAATACTTAATTTTTTAAATATTAATGGATTTGTTTGTTTAAGAAGTGTAGTATTCTTTGGAATTTCAAGTTTAATTTTAATGTATATAATGATACCAGGTATTATCTATTTATCAACTAAAATGAGTAAGAAAGCATTCTTTATATTAGCTATTAGTTTATGTTCTATATTCTTAATAGATGAAATATATAATTTGGTAATTGCTAGAATATTTGATTTACAAAGAGCATCAGATATTTATAAAAAAATAGGTTTTATATATATGGAATTTAAATAGGAGGAACTATGATCATATTAGGAATATTATTATGTCCTATTTCAATATTAGGAATATATAAATTAAATGATTTTACTACAAAAAATAAGTTTTTATATAGATTATTAATGTATGGAGTTTCATTATTATATTTATTAGTTTGTTTATTTACTAATATAGAACCATTTGATTTTGAAACAATATCAACTTCTGATTATTTTATTAAAGCAGCACTGGTCTTTATTTTTTCGCCAGTTTTATGGATAGATTTATATTATATTTGTTCTAAAATAATAAGAAAACATAGAGTAAAAAAGAATTCTAAATTAAGAACAAAAGAACAATATATATATTATAGAGATGATTTAAATAAAATATCTCCAAGTATGATAATGTTTACTTCTAAATTTGATATAGATTTTAAATCTGTTGTATCATCTGTTATATTGAAACTAAAATTAACTGGATACATAAAAGAAAAAGGTAGTAAATGGGAGATAATAAATAAAGATACAAATGAATTATTAAAATCAGAAAAGATGATATTAAGATCTTTAAAGACTAAAACTCTAGATGAAAAAGAATATTATAATGTAGTTAAAGATGAATGTGTTGATAAACATTATGTAAAAAGAAATAAAAATAAAGCATTAAAAATTATT
Organism: uncultured Bacillota bacterium; assembly: GCA_946626905.1. Taxonomy (GTDB): domain Bacteria; phylum Bacillota_I; class Bacilli_A; order RF39; family UBA660; genus OMSK01. The sequence goes on from CAMOVA010000010.1 coordinate 5,475, forward strand.
AAAATAATTTTATGTATATTAATACCAATCATGATGATAAAATCAAGTATGAAATTTGATAGATATGTTTTTGATAACTATCAAACATATGTGTATGATGGAGTTAGATATTATAAGATACAAGAATATGATGGTGATATACACTATGGTAAAACAAAAGATAGTGATAATTATCATCATGGATATATTTATGAAAATGGTAAAAAAACATATTTTTATGATAAAGCATATTTAAGAGTAGATAGATATCAGTATAATGAAGTACGTATTCCAACACTTTATCATATATTAGATGTATTATATTTATTTGTTAGTGTATTATCACCATTTGTATTCTTATTTGTAATAATAATAGAATTAAAATACTTTAATAAAGAGTACCGTAGAACAACAAAAGGTAATCAAATACTTAATGAAGCATATGGTTTAAAGAATTATTTAAAAGAATTTACACTAATAAGTAAGAGAAAAGAATCTGAGTTAATACTTTATGAATATTATTTAATATATTCAACGTTATTAGATGTAAATCCAAAATTAAGAAATGAATTAATTAAAAAATATTATAATCTGTAAATTATAATATTTTTTTGTTTTATAGCAGAAAAAAATATGTTATACTAATTATAGTAAGATAGGTGATTTATGTGACTTCTAAAATAGTAAAAAGATTAGCATTAATACTATGGGTATTATTACTTGTAGTAGGAATAGTATTAGTAGTATTAGGCAAAATTAATATGCGTAGTTTAATGGGTAATACAGCAGAGTCTACTTATGTATGTGATAAAGGTGTATTACAAGGTAAAAAGTGTATTTATGATACTTATGAATATAGCTGTAATAAAGAAGGATATTATTTATATGATAATACAATAGGAAAATCATATGAAGGTCAAAATAAAGTTGTATTAGAAACAAATAACAAAGTAGTTTGTAAACAAAAAAATTGTACTTGTGATACTGGATATACAGTAAGTGGAGCATCTTGCATTAAAAAAATATATACATGTCCAACAGGATATAATAAAACAGAAGATGAAAAAGTATGTTCAAAAAGCATAAGTAATGAAAGAATGCCACAAACAAAAACAGATATTAAAAATTTAAATTCAGATGGTAAATGTAAAGATGGATATACAGAAGTCACAATAGGAGTTTCTATAAAATGTCGTAAAGTTATTCCTGTATGTAGTGAAGGATATAAATTATCTGATAGTAAATCTACATGTATAGGCGAACCAACAATTGATAAAAGAAATGCTAGAGTATCTGAAGAAAGAAAAGGATTAATCTGTAATGAAGAATCAGCTACAGTAAATACCGTTAAAAAAGAAGTGGCAGCAAAAGAAGTAAAGCCAAATAACAACAATAATGTAGTAAAGCCATCAAAACCATCAGTAGAAGTTTATGCTTATAGATCGGTTGATTTTGTAGATAATCCAACTAATGTAGACAATTCAAAAATGACAAAACTAAATAGTCCATATGAAACAGAATATTTTATATTCGCATATGTAGCTCCAAAATCAAATGAAGAATATTATATGACTGTTACAGGAGCAAGTGAGAATATAACAGATAAAAAAATTAATTATCGTAATATAAAAGCACAAGGTAAGACAACTGTAAAAGTTAAGGCTTGTAATAGTGCAGGATGTTCTGATTATACAACTGTAGATGTACTAAGAGAAGTTAAATCAGTACTTTTTGTAGGAAACTCAAAAACAAGAGGATCTTTAAGTATATATAATAATGATGAAAATGAAAGTAAAAAAAGAAATGTTGCGATTAAAGTAGAAAAATTTGTAGATAATAATAAAAACATTCCTAAAATGAGTTACCGTGTAGCAGCTATTTGTAATAAAACACTAAAAGAAATTTTTAATGATAATAGTACAAAAAGTATTATAACTGATTATCCATATAAATACGTAGTTTTACAAGAACAAACAGCAGCAGCTAAGGATTTAGCAAAATATAAAGAAGAAGTAAAACTAATTAAGGATGCTGTAACTAAAAGAAATCCTAAAGTTACAATTTATTTAAGAACATCTTGGTCACAAGATGCAGAATATAAAACAATGACAGAAAATGCAGAAAAAGTCGCAACAGAAATTTTAGGTAATAAGAAAAATGTAATATATGATGGTAAAGCATTGTATCAATCAAAAGATGTAGTAAAAGTATTAGAAAGTGATAAAAAACATCAAAATATTCATGGAGCTTATGTTGTAGGCGCATGTATTTATAAAAAATTATATAATATTAGTCCTGTAGGAAATGCTTTCCAATTTGATGATGCAACTGTATCAAAAAAATTACAACAAATCGCAAATAATAATTGTTAAAGAGATTTACAATCTCTTTTTTTTTGTTTATAATTAAATAGGTGATGATATGAAAAAAGTGATGATATTTATTTTTGCTATGTTAGTTATATTAACTACTGGTTGCAAAAAAACAAAAGAATATAGAAAAGATGCATTAAAATTTAAAAAAGAATATGAAAAAGTTGCTAAAATCAGTAAGAAAAATCCAATTGTTTATATTGATTTAGATAAAGCATATGAACTAATGAATACTAAAAAGAGTGTAGTTATATATTATTGTAATGCTACTTCAGATCCATGTGCTGATAATGTAGAATTATTATTAGAAGCAGCAAAACAAACATCATTAAATAAAATATATTATTTAAATAATAAAGATATTTATAAAATAGAAAACAAACAAACTGAAAAATTAAAAGAATATATAAATTTAACAGATGATGCAATTATTTTTATTAAAGATAAAGATAATATAGGATCAATCTCAAATAATAGTAAAGATTATAAAAAAATGAGTGAAGAAGAAAGGGAACAATATCTAAAAATATTAAAAAACTCAATACATGAAACACTTGGTGATTTATGTGATCAAAGTTGCTAATGAAATATTTTTATGATATACTTTAGTAGGTGATAGTATGGATTTAATAGTAAATAAATTTAAAAGTATGTATAGAATGTCAGTAGTATTTTCTATAGTATTATTCTTATTAGGAGTATTTTTATTAGTACAACCTGAAACAACTTTAAATGTTGTATCTTATACAATAGGAACATTTCTAATTGTTTGGGGAATTATTCCAGTTTTAACTTTTTTATCTAATAAAGATAATAATAAATATTTAGAAGTAAGCTTTATAATTGGAGTATTCGCTTTAATAATTGGTATAGTTATAATGCTTAATCCAAAATTAATTGTTAGTATTATACCTTTTGTTATAGGAGTATGGATGGTTATTAATGGAATAACTAAGTTATCATATTCACTTAGTTTAAACAAAGAAAATGATGCTAGAAACTCAATTATATTATCAATATTAATACTTGTTTGTGGAATAATATTAGTATTTAATCCATTTAGTGGAGCTGTTGTCCTAACACAAGTTATTGGAATATCAGTTATAATGTATGCATTAATTGATTTAGCTGATTGCTTCACTTTAAGAAAAATTATTAAACAAACAAAAACAAAAAATAATGATAGTGAAGGAAAAGTAATCGAAGCAGTTTATGAAGAAAAATAGTCTATTAAAAATAGACTTTTTTTGTTATAATTATATTGGTGGTAGTATGAGCAAAATTAAAGTAATGGATAAATTACTTGTTAATAAAATCGCAGCTGGTGAAGTTGTAGAACGCTGTATGAATGTAGTAAAAGAATTAGTAGAAAATAGTATAGATGCAGGTAGCAGTGAAATTAAAATAGAAATAAAAGAAGCTGGTACTAAAATGATAAGAGTAACTGATAATGGTATCGGTATGGATAAAGAAGATGCTGTTAATTGTTTTTTACTTCATGCTACAAGTAAAATAGAAACATCTGATGATTTATTTAATATTAATACTTTAGGATTTAGAGGAGAAGCACTTGCTTCTATATGTAGTGTTTCAAAAGTAACACTTAAAACTAGTAACGGTAGTGTTGGTACAGAAGTAAAAGTAGTAGGTGGAAAAGTAGAAGAAGTAAAAGAATCAGATTTAAGAAAAGGAACATCTATAACAGTAGAAAACTTATTTTTTAATACACCCGCACGTTTAAAACATTTAAAAAGTTTTTATACTGAGCTTGCTTCCATTACAGATTATGTTAATAAGATATCATTAACTCATCCAGAAATAAAAATAGTATTAAATTCAGATGGTAACATTTTACTTAATACTGATGGATCTAATAATTTGCTTAAAAATATAAAATGTATTTATGGTGTGGATATTGCTAAAAGAATGGTTCCTGTTAAAGCGAATAGTTTAGATTATGATATAGAAGGATTTATATCATTACCAGAAGTTCATAGATCAAATAAAAATGGCATTATAACTTTAGTAAACAAACGTGTTGTTAAAAATGCTATATTAAATAGAACAATAAATGAAGCATATCATTCTTATAAACCAGATAATAGATATCCTATAGTTGTTATAAATATAACAGTAGATCCAAGTTTAGTAGATGTTAATATTCATCCTACTAAAATGGATGTTAAATTCTCTAAATTTGAAGATTTACAAGAATTAGTAAGACAAACTATTATAAAAGCAATAAAAGATATTAATTTAATTCCAAATATAGAAGCAAAAGAAAAAAAGGAATATCCTAAGCATGAAAACTTATCATTAAATTTTAATATAAGCGAGGATAATACATATACTTTAGAAGAATTAGAAGAAAAGCCAGTATTTATAAATGAAGATTTAGTAATAACAGAAGAAGAGAAAGTTGAAGAAAATGAATTATCAAGTGAAAAATTTCCGGTTATGTATCCAGTAGGTCAAGTGCATGGAACATATATTATTTGTCAAAATGAAGATGGAATGTACTTAATGGATCAACATGCAGCTAAAGAACGTGTTAATTATGAAAAAGTAAGAGAAAAAATGAGTAATAGAAGTAATGATAGTATAGATTTATTAGTACCAATAACTTTAGAATTTACTAATGATGAATACATTATTTTAAAAGAAAATTTAGATATGCTTACTTCTTTTGGATTTAATATAGAAGAATTTGGACTTAATTCAATTATTATAAAATCACATCCTACATGGCTACAATCTTCAATATGGGTACATAAAAGTGATTTGGAAACAGTTATTAAAGAATTAATATATATGGTTATAAAAAGAGAAAAAGGTTTTGATTTAGATCGTTTTTATGATCATATTTCAGCAACAATAGCATGTAAAATGAGTATTAAAGCTAACACGATTATTACAAAAGAAGAAATGGAAAAATTAGTAGAAGAATTAAGAGAATGTAAAAATCCATTTAATTGTCCACATGGTAGACCAACAGTTATTTATTATTCAAAAGAAGAACTAGAAAAATTATTTAAAAGAAGTGGTTTTTAACTGTAAACAATTTATAAAAACAATTTAGAATCTTGACATTATAAATATCTTATTATAAACTTTAATATAGGAGGAGGAATAGTATGTTTTGTGAAGAATGCGGAACAAAAAATGAAAGTGGAGCTGCTTTTTGTGAAAAATGTGGTCATAAATTACAAGAAGTAAAAGAAACAAAAAAAGTAGTGAAACAATCTAAGCCTATGAGTACTAAAACAAAAGTTATAATTGGGCTTGTTGTAGCAATTGTTGCTGTATTTATTGGGGGATATATGTTTATTTCAAATTCATTAAAACCTGAAAAAGTTGCAACTAAATATTTTAAGGCATATGTAAATGGAGATGCCGATGCAGTTTATAAAGCACTTGATTTAGAAGATAGTGAATTTGTAAGCAAAGAATTATTAGAAGAAACATTAAAAAATGATTCAATTGAAGTTGAAAATTATAGTGTAGACGATGTTGATAAAGGTGATTTAACAACAACTGTTACTATAAAATATGTTAAAGAAGGTTCTTCTAAAGAAAGAACTAAGACAATATATTTATCAAAAGATTCAAAGAAAAAATGGTTATTATTTGATAAGTGGAATGTTGATGCTAGTGATTTAATAGCGCATGACTATTTGTTAAGTGTTCCAAAAAATACTACAATTAAAATAGGTGACGTTAAATTAAAGGCAAAATATAAAAAGGATAGTTCATTCTATTCAGATACTTATAAAATACCAAGTATTTTAAAAGGTAAATATGATGTAGAAGTTACTTATGAATCAGGACTTAAATTTACAGGTAGTTTAAACGTATGGGGTTCATATGGTTCAATTTCATCTTCATCTTTAAAATTAGTTAAATCTGATAAAAAAGCAATAACTGCTGAATTAAAAAAAGATGTAGAAGCAATTTATGCAGCTGCTATTGAAAAGAAAGATTTTGATGAAATTAAAGATTTATTCCCAGAAGATGCAAGAGATAATGTAAAATCAAGATATGAATCATTAAAAGAAGATATTCATAGTTCATACAATGATTTAAAAGAATTCAAATTAAACGATCTTGAAGTTTCAAGTGTATATGTTTATGATGATTATGTATCTGTTAATGTAAAAATTAAATATGATTACAAAATAGAATATACATCTATTAGTGATAAAAAAGAATATAGCGCTAAAGATAAAGAATATTCTATGAATATAAGATATGTACCTAAAAAAGATAAATTAGAATTATCAGAATTCTTAAATTTAATTTCATATTTTAGTCATTATTAATAGGAGGTAGAGAAAATGGCAAAATTTTGTACAAAATGTGGTAGTGAATTAGTAGAAGGAAAATGCACAAAATGTAAAGAAACAAAAACAGAAAAAGTAGAAGTTGTAGAAGCTGTAGATGTAAAAGAAAGCTTTATGAATGCTTTAAATGTATTCAAATCAATTTTTACAAAACCAATTGAAACAGTAGAAAATTTCGTAACTGAAAATAACTTTGTTTCAGGAATTATATTAATAGTAGCAACAGCTTTAGCTACTGGTCTTCACAAAATAGCAGCTTTAAAAGAAGCTTATTCATCAACAAATGCAAACTCATTAAATGTAGATGATTTCAGTGATATGTTCCAAGCAGCAATGAGTGGTGGTTCATTTGATGCTAAACCAGATTATCTAAAAGAGTTTATGACAACATTTGCATATAACTTAGTAGAATTTGCAGCAATTGCATTAATTGGATACTTAGTTATAACTGCTTTATTCAAAGGAGCAAGTTCAATTAAAGAAATGTTTGCTAATGTAGGTATAGCTTTAGCACTTGTATTAGTAGCAAACTTAGTTAATTCAGCACTTGTATTCGTAGATGGAGAAGTAGTTGGATATATTAGATCATACATCTTTACATTTGGATCAATATTTAGTTATTTCTTACTATATGTTGGTATTAAGAAAACTTCTAATATTGATAAAGAAAAATTATTCCTTTCAGTAGCAACTATGTGCATAACAGCTACTATGGTAATTGACATACTACATAAAATATTTAAATAAAATTAGTCGAAAGACTAATTTTTTCTTTACTGTTTGACAAAAAAATAGTATGATATATATATAGAATAGAGGGATTACATGAATAATTATGATTTATCAATTAATGGAAGGTTTTTAGTTTATCAACAAAGTAATACAGACTTCAAAATACTTAAAAAGTTAGAAGAAGGGAAGCGATTATATGACATTGACAGATACACAAGTAGCAGTAGTGAAAGAACTGGATTATCAGAAAACAGAGAAAACAATAATCCAATATATACTACAGATGCTAGATACAAATCAGAAAGTAGAACAAATGAAAAATTACCTACTAGAAAATCACGACAAGAATCTAACACAAAATCAAATAATATTGAAAGCAAATCAACTTCAACACGAGAGCTAGACAGCTCTTTTTCTTATGATAATGAAGGAAGAAAATTAAGTAAACAACAACAAGAGTTTTTCAAAGATTCTAAAGCTAGAGATAGTCAAGGAAGATTGATAACTTTATATCACGGAACTCAAGATTATGATTTTAATGAGTTTATGGGAGGAACATTCTTAACAGATGACTATATGAATGCTGATGGATATGCATTTGGTGAAAGAATAATAGAAGCATATGCAAATGTCAAAAATCCATTAGTGATAGAATGTAATGGTGCAAAATGGGATAATTTAGATACACCTTATGGATCATCTACAAGAGAAATAGCTGGTGGATTAGATGAAAGCAAATATGATGGAATTATATTTAAAAACATCAATGATAATTGGATAGATGATGAAGAGGCTGGTTATCCAGGAGATGTTTATTATGTTCCTAATTCTAATCAAATAAAAGAAGTAGACAATGAAAATCCTACTTCTAATCCTGATATAAGATATTCAAAAGAAGCAAAAGAATTTAATGAATTTATTGATAAGAATTTAAAACCAACAGGTACTATGGTAATTGACATACTACATAAAATATTTAAATAAAATTAGTCGAAAGACTAATTTTTTCTTTACTGTTTGACAAAAAAATAGTATGATATATATATAGAATAGAGGGATTACATGAATAATTATGATTTAGAAGATACTAATGTAGATTTAAGTCAATCCTTTATCGAAAGTTTAATGGATGATGATAAAATAAAAAAATACGTTAAAAAGAAAAAAACTGAAGATGAAGAGAATGATTTTGTTTTAAGTTTACTAACTAAATATATAGGTGTTAATTCAGATAAAATAGTAAATAAAAAATTTTCTACACCAGGTTTTTTCTTAGGATCTATTTATTTAATATATAGAAAATATTATAAATTAGGTTTTTTATATCTATTATTAATAGCTCTAACACTCGCATTATTTTATAATAATTTAATGGTGTTATTAGTTTTATTAGCGGAAATACTAATCATAAATTTAGTAATAGGATTTCAGTTTAATAAAAGATATTTAGAAACATCATTTAATAGAGTTAAGCAAATAGAAAGTAGGCATAGTAATTTACCAGATGAGGCTATAGAAGATATTTGTATCAAGCGTGGAGGGACATCTGTTTTTATGACAGTTCTTATTATAATAGTAGTTGGACTAATTTCATTTGGTGTTAAGCAAGCATTAAATAATCCAGAAATTCTTTCAAATTTAAATTTAACTAAAAAAGAAGAATTTAATGGAAAATATGTATATGATAAAAACAGTGATATATCAAATGTTAGTTTCGCTATTCCAACAGGATATATATCTAAATCAAATTATGTAGGATTTAAAGAATATTCTAATGGTAACTGTGTGTTTTCAATTGGTAAATTAAAAGAAGATGTTTCTGAAGAAACACTAGAACAATATGTAGAAAAAAATGGTGGATTTTTGGATATTAGTATGATTAATAATCATGAATGGTTTAGATATGTTGATTTAAAAACAAATGAAGCATATTATAAGACTACATTTAATGATGAAGGATATTTAATGGTATTTAAAAATTATTCAACTTGTACTGCTAGTTTTACAAATGTAATAAACAGTGTAAGAATAAATTAATATTGACAAATAAAGAGATAATTGATAAAATATGTGAAGAAATGCAGAGAAATAGAGAGTAATATTAATAATATCTACAAGCGAGTTAGGACGGTGGGAGCTAACAGAAAATGTTAATATGAAAAACACTATGGAGCTAATACTTTGAAATATAGTAGGAGTATTCGGGTAATGCCGTTATTTAATTAAGTAAAACAAAGGATGGTACCGTCTTTATGACTCCTTAAAGTACTATCCTTTTTTTGTTGAAAGGGTGAAAATATGGAAAAATTTACAAAAGAATTAGTTGATACATTAGCTGATAAACTAATGATAGGTTTAACAGAAGAAGAAAACAAAATGGTTTTAGACGAATTTGAAATTATTGATAAAAATATAGATTTAATCAATAATATAGATAATATAGAAAGTGTAGAACCTATGACACATGCTTTAGATGATTTTGAATTTGAATTAAGAGAAGATGTAGAAGAAGAATCAATTCCAATTGAAGAATTACTACAAAATAGTGATGATACAACTGATAGAGAAGTTGTTGTACCAAAGGTGGTGGGATAATGTTAGAAAAAAGTATAAAAGAATTACATGAAGATTTAGTAAGTGGTAAAGTAACTAGTGATGAATTAGTAAAAGAAGCTATAAGAAAATCTCATGAATTAAATGATGAATGCAATGCCTTTGTTACTATTTTAGATGATGCTAAAGGAGTACCAGTTACTGATAATTTATTATCTGGTATACCTTATGGTGTTAAAGATAATTATTCAACAAAAGGAGTTCTTTCTACAGGTTCTTCTAACACGTTAAAAGATTATGTGCCATTTTTTACAGCTACTTCTATAGAAAACTTAGAAAAAAGTGGAGCTGTTATGGTAAATAAGACAGTATTAGATGAATTTGGAATGGGTGGAACTGGAACAACAGGACACACTGGAATAGTAAGAAATCCATGGGACAAAACTCGTATGTGTGCTGGTTCAAGTGCTGGTTCTGCTTGTGCAGTAGCAGCAGGAATTTATCCATATGCTACAGGATCAGATACAGGTGATTCAATAAGAAAGCCAGCTGCATATTGCGGTATTGTTGGATATAAACCAACATATGGAATGATTTCAAGATATGGATTATTCCCATTTGCTTCAAGTTTAGATCACTGCGGTGTATTATCAAGAAGTGTAGAAGATGCTGCAATCGTTGTTGACAACATGAAGGGTATTGATAAATATGATATGACTTCATGGGATTCAAAAGATTTTCATTTATATGATGATTTAAATCTTGACGTAAAAGGTAAACGTGTTTGTTATATAAAAGAAATATGTGATATAGAAAATTATTCTAATCCAAGTGATGAATTAAAAGAACATTTAAAGAACTTTAAAGAAAAATTAGAATTATGTAAAGAACTTGGTATGGAAGTTGATGCAGTTTCTGTAAATGAAACTTTACTTAAAGCATTATCATCAGTATATGTTGTTATATCATGTGCTGAAGCAACTTCTAATATGTCAAATTTAACAGGATTTATATTTGGCCCAAGAGGAGAAGGTAATACTTATATAGAACAAATGAAAGATCATCGTACAAAAGGTTTTTCACCATTAATTAAAAGACGTTTTGTAATTGGTTCATATGTTTTACAATCTGAAAATAAAGATAGATATTTTCACAATGCAGCACGTGCTAGAAGATTATTAGTAGACGAATGGAAAAATATCTTTAAAGATTATGATGCTGTTATTCTTCCAGTAGGAAGTGGTCCTGCTAAAGAATTAGAAAATTCAGCTAATAAACTAGATGAAAACAGAGCTGTATTAGAAGATCATTTACAAATAGGTAACTTTGGAGGTTTCCCTTCAATAACAATTCCAGATGGTTTTGTAAGTAATCTACCTGTTGGTTTAAATATAACTGGTAATTGTTATAATGATCAAACAGTACTTAATATTGCATATGCATTAGAAAGTAAAATGGATTATAAAAACCAAGTGGCAAAGGAGGTAAATCATGGATAATTATAGAGCAATGATTGGACTTGAAATGCACTGTGAAATAAGTGAAACAAATACTAAAGTGTTTTCAAGCGCAACTAATTCATATAGTGAATTACCTAACTCAAATATTAGACCAGTAGATATGGCATTCCCTGGAACACTTCCAGTAGTTAATAAAAAAGCTGTTGAAATGGCATTAATGGCTAGTATGATTTTAAATTGTAAACAACCAGAATATATTTATTTTGAAAGAAAGAATTATTATTATCCAGATTTACCAAAAGGTTTTCAAATAACACAAGAAACTAAACCTGCACCTATGGGTATTTATGGATATTTAGAATATGAATGTAATGGAGAAACAAAAAAAGTAAGAATTAATAACTTACACTTAGAAGAAGATGCGGCTGCATCAGAACATTTATCATCAACAACTCTAATAAATTATAATAGAGCAGGTGTTCCATTACTAGAACTAGTAACAGAACCTGATATAAATTCAGCAGATGAAGCAGTAGCATTCCTTGAAACAATGCGTTCTATATATCAATATACAGGTATATCAGAAGCAGATTCAAAAAAAGGACAAATAAGATGTGATGTTAATGTATCTATAATGGATAAAGATAAAGATCCATCTGATCCAAACAACTGGGGAACAAGAGTAGAAATTAAAAACGTTAACTCATTTGGTGGTGTAAGAGATGCAATTAACTATGAAATAGAAAGACAATGTGACGCTAAAGAAGATGGAACTTATGATACAGTTATAGAACAAGAAACAAGAAGATGGGATGAAGAAAAAGGTATAACAGTACATATGCGTAGTAAAGTAGATGCTATTGATTACAGATATTTTGTTGAACCTAATATTCCAAAATACAAAGTATCAGATAGTTGGTTAGAAAAAATAAAAGCAAATATTCCTGAATTAGCAAACGATCGTAAAGAAAAATATATTAATAATTTAGGAATAAGTGAATATGATGCTAAAATATTAGTTAAAGAAAAATCAGTTTCAGATTATTATGAAGAAACACTTAAATTAGGCGCAAACCCAAAATCATCTTGTAATTGGATTACAAGTGTAATACTAGGACATTTAAATAAATTCTATTTAGATATTAATGATATTTATTTAAAACCAAAAATGCTAGTAGATTTAATAAAAATGGTTGAAGATGGTACAATTTCTTCAAAACAAGCAAAAGAAGTATTATATGAATCTTTAACTGAAAATAAAGAACCTACAAAAATTGTTGAAGAAAAAGGTATGAAACAAATAGGAGATACAGATTCTATTAATAAAATAGTAAATGAAGTATTAGAAGAACAACCAAATTCAATAGAACAATATAAAGGTGGAAGAACAAATATAGTTGATTTCTTAGTTGGTCAAGTTATGAAAAAAACAAGAGGTCAAGCAAATCCTGCTATAACACGTAATATGATTATAGAAGAAATAGAAAAGAGGTAATATATGAATACGTATCGTACATTATATTGTAAAGATGTAACTGAAAGTTATGATGGAAAAGAAATAAAAATAGCTGGTTGGATTGAAAATATTAGAGATCATGGTGGAGTAATATTTGTAGATGTTAGAGATGAATCTGGTGTTGTACAAGTAGTTAGTAACGATGATACTATATTTGATGGTTTAACTAAAGAATCAGCTATTACATTAACAGGAACTGTTAGAATGAGAAATGAAGAAGATTATAACTTAAAATTAGAAACAGGAAAAGTAGAAATACTTGTATCAAGTTTAGAAGTTTTAGGTAAATCTAAAAATAATCTTCCATTTGAAATAGTTTCCTCAACAACAGTTTCAGAAGAAACAAGATTAAAATATAGATATTTAGATTTAAGAAATCCAAAAGTTCATAACATTATTAAATTTAGAGCAGATTTATTAAAATATTTACGTAGTAAAATGGATAGTCTTTCATTTACTGAAATACAAACTCCTATTATTACAGCTTCTTCACCAGAAGGAGCAAGAGATTTCTTAATTCCATCACGTAAATTTAAAGGAAAATTTTATGCATTACCACAAGCACCTCAACAATATAAACAATTGTTAATGTGTTCTGGTTTTGATAAATATTATCAAATAGCTCCTTGTTTTAGAGACGAAGATACAAGAGCAGATAGAGCATTAGAATTTTATCAATTAGATTTTGAAATGAGTTTCGCAACTGAAGAAGATGTTTATAATGTTGGTGAAGAAATATTCTATGATACATTTAAAGAATTTGGTAAAAAAGAAGTATCACCACGTCCATTTAGAAGAATATCTTATAAAGATGCAATGAATAAATATGGTACTGATAAACCAGATTTAAGAAATCCTCTAGAAATTATTGATTTAAGTGATGTATTCACAAATTCAGAATTTAAACCATTTAGAGGTGTTAATGTAAAAGGAATTAAAGTAGATAATATTGCTTCTAAATCAAATAGTTGGTTCAATGAAGTAGTAGATTATGCTAAAAGTATTGATATGCCTGGTATTGGATATATTCAAGTTATGGATGGTATGTCATTTAAAGGACCTATTGATAAATTCTTAACAGATGAAGATAGAAAACAATTAATCGAAAAAGCAGATTTAAAAGAAGATAGTGTATTATTCTTTATAGCTGATAGAAATAATAAAGTCGCACTTAAAAATGCTGGATTAATTAGATTATACTTAGGTGAAAAAGCAGAATTAGTAGATCATAATAAATATGAATTTTGTATAATAAATAATTTTCCAATGTTTGAATTAAAAGAAGATGGAAAATATGATTTTGGTCACAACCCATTTTCAATGCCAAAAGGTGGTATGGAAGCATTAAATAGTGAAAACTTAGATGATATAGAAGCATATCAATTTGATTTTGTATGTAATGGTAATGAAATGGCAAGTGGAGCAGTAAGAAACCATAGTGTTGAATTATTAGAAAAAGCATTTAGCTTAGTTGGTTATGAAAAAGAAGTTGTAAAAGAACGTTTTGGAGCATTATATAACGCATTTAATTATGGAGCACCACCACATGCTGGAATGGCTCCAGGAATTGAACGTATGATTATGCTTTTAAAAGATGAAACAAACTTAAGAGAAGTAACTGCATTCCCAACTAGTGCTAGTGGGGAAGATAAATTAATGAACTGTCCAATGGAAGTTTCTGAACAACAATTACGTGAAGTTCATATTAAAATAAGAAATTAAATAAATTTATCAAAAACTATTGCAACTTTGCATAAAATATTATATAATTAAAAAGTCTTAAGCAATTAAGACTTTATGGATGCCTAATTAGCTCAGTTGGTAGAGCACTCGGCTGTTAACCGATAGGTCGTAGG
>CAMOVA010000011.1 GCA_946626905.1 uncultured Bacillota bacterium
TACTAATAAGGAGGAATAATATGAATAAAAAATTTTATATATCAACAGCAATCGCGTATGCATCTGCAAAACCACATATAGGTAATACATATGAAATAGTTTTAGCTGATGCAATCGCACGTTATAAAAGGTTAACAGGATACGATGTGTATTTTCAAACAGGTACAGATGAACATGGACAAAAAATAGAAAATAAGGCTATTGAAAGTGGACTTCAACCTCAAGAATTTGTTGATCAAACAGCTCTTGAAGTTAGAAAAATATGGGATGTTATGAATACAAGTTATGACAAATTTGTAAGAACAACTAATCCAGAACATAAAGATAAGGTAGCAAGAATATTTAAAAGATTATATGATCAAGGTGATATATATAAAGGTAAATATGAAGGATTATATTGTACACCTTGTGAATCTTTTTGGACTGAATCACAATTAGTTGATGGAAACTGTCCAGATTGTGGCAGACCAGTTTCTCCATCTACTGAAGAAGCATATTTCTTTAAATTAGATAAGTATGCTAAGAGATTAGAAGAATATATTGAAACACATCCAGATTTTATTAAACCAGAAAGTAGAAAAAATGAAATAGTTAATAATTTTATTAAACCAGGTTTACAAGATTTATGTATTTCACGTACTTCTTTTAAATGGGGTATTCCTGTTTCATTTGATGATAAACATGTTATATATGTGTGGATAGATGCTTTAAGTAACTATATTACATTCTTAGGATATGATCCTGATTCAGATTCAAGTGAAAAGTTTAAGGAATATTGGCCTGCTGATGTTCATTTAATAGGAAAAGATATTCTTAGATTCCATACAATATATTGGCCAATAATGCTTATGGCTTTAGATTTACCAATGCCAAAGCAAATATTTGGACATCCTTGGGTTTTAGCAGGTGAAGATAAAATGTCTAAATCAAAAGGAAACATAGTATATGCCGATGAATTAGTAAAAGAATTTGGAGTAGATACAGTAAGATATTATTTATTACATGAAATACCTTATGCTCAAGATGGTACATTTACATATGAATTATTAATTGAAAGAATAAATTCAGATTTAGCAAATGTATTAGGTAATTTAGTAAATAGAACAATATCAATGTCTTATAAATATTTTGATGGTATTGTACATGAACCTAAATGTTTTGAAGATATAGACAAAGAATTGATAGACCTTGTTTTACATACTCCAGAAAAAGTAGAAAAATCAATGTCTGAATTAAAAGTTGCAGAAGCAATGGATGCTATATTTGAAATATTTAGAAGATCAAATAAATATATAGATGAAACAACTCCATGGATATTAGCAAAATCTCCAGAACAAGAAGAACGTTTAAAAACAGTTTTATATAATTTATTAGAGTCAATTAGAAGTGGAGCTGTGTTATTACAAGCGTTCTTACCAGATACTGCAAATGAAATATTTGAACAATTAAATACTCAAAATAAGTATATTGAAAGTATTAACTTTAAAGGAATGGATCCAGGAATTAAATTAAATCAACCATCACCTTTATTTGTTAGAATTGACAAAGATAAAAAAATAGAAGAACTATTATCAAAGTAGTTCTTTTTCTTTATTTGTGATATAATAAATATACAGGTGAGGTTTTATGATGAATAATGTAAAAGGATTTAATGTATATGTAGATTCAAATGAAAATTTATTCTATAGTAATGAATTAATGGAATTATTAGGAACAGAAGTTGTAATGGCTTATCAAGGTATAAATAAAGATACATATATTATTTTTAAAGAGAATAATAAATATAATAAAAGACAAGCAATAATTGATAAGAAAAGAACTACTATAAATTCTAAAACAATAGATTATGATATGATAATTGTTGGAAAAAGCAAGCTTGAATTAAGTAAAAATGATATAGAAGTTATAAATAAGAAAGATATTATTAATATAGATACTAATAATAAAATGTTATTTGTTGCTACAGATGATTTAGTTTATGAATTATATAAATTACAATTTCAAAATCCAGAACTTCCATTAAATGAAGTAATGAAAAAGAATAAGCAATTAATAAAAACAAGAAATTTATAATCTTGTTTTTTTGTCAAAAAGTGTAAAATGTACTATTTTGTCGATAGAAAATTCTAGAAATGCTTTGAAAATATTTGTATTATATGGTATATTTACTAAGGTGCGTAAAAAGAAAGGATTGTTATTATGTCTAACAATATTGCGAAAGACAAGAAGTTAGTTGTTACATTTCTATCTATTTTAAGTATTTTTGTATTAATGATTTATATAAGTGATAAAAACATAATAGATATATTATATTTAATGTTTTTAATCTCTTGTTTAATAAGATATTTTTTATTAATAAGAAAATAGAAAATTATATCAAAAGGTGATATAATTTTTTTATGGAGGTAAATATGCTTATAGATACACATTGCCATTTGTTTAAGCAAGACTATTCAAATGTAGAAGAAGTTATAAATCACATGAATAAAAACATTATGATTGTAAGTGCAGATAACTTAAAAACATCATATGAAGTATGTAAGTTAATAGCAAAATATGATAATGTTTATGGAACAATAGGTATTCATCCAACAGAATTAGATGAATATAAAATAGATAATTTAAACGAAATAGAATCTATGATTTTAACTAAGGGAATTGTCGGTATAGGAGAGATAGGTCTAGATTATCATTATGAAAATACTGATAAAGATCTTCAAAAAGAGGTATTTATTTCACAACTTGATTTAGCTAGAAAATATAAATTACCTGTTGTAATTCATAGTAGGGATGCCTTTAATGATACATTAGAAATTCTTAAAAATTATACTGATTTAAAAATTGATTTGCATTGTTATGGATATAGTTTAGAAGCTGCAAAACAATTTTTAAAAATAAATCCCAATATAAGATTTGGAATAGGTGGAGTATTAACTTTTAAAAATAGTAGAGTTATAAAAGAAGTTGTAAGTGAATTGGATTTGAAGTATTTTGTTTTAGAAACAGATAGTCCTTATCTATCACCAGAACCATATAGGGGTAAACAAAATGAACCATATAATGTTATATATGTAGCTAAATATATGGCAGAACTTAAAGAAACTTCTTTGGATGAAATAGCAAAAATAACCAGTGAAAATGCTATTAAGTTATTTGACTTGAATATGAAAAAATGATATTATTTCAGTATCACTAAGAGGTGATTATATGATTTTAAAATTTATATTTTTTATTTTAAAATTACTTAGAGTACAATCTTTTATAATTGTTTCTATTATGAATTTATATTTAGTAAAACCAAAATATTTTTTTGTGAGAAACGAATTTATAAACAAAGAGAATTATGCTTTAAATAGTTATGGTAAAAAGAATGTTATAACACGTGAGAAAAAGGTCGCAAAAAATAATGATTATGTTGAAATCTTTGTCGGTAGATTAACAAGTTATAGTCCAAAATGTAAGGGATGTAGTTCATCCGGTAATGTAGCTTGTAAAACAAAGAATGGTAAATCATTTAGTTTGATAAAAGACGGTCAATACTATAACGATAAAGAA
Organism: uncultured Bacillota bacterium; assembly: GCA_946626905.1. Taxonomy (GTDB): domain Bacteria; phylum Bacillota_I; class Bacilli_A; order RF39; family UBA660; genus OMSK01. Next base: position 3,556 of record CAMOVA010000011.1, read on the forward strand.
TATGGAAAAATTAGAATAGTTGCAGCAGCAACTACTAAGTTTAAATGTGGAACAGTAATGGAAATTAAAAAGAAAGGTAAGACACCTGTTTTAGCAGTTGTTTTGGATACAGGCGGTTCAATGAGAAATGCTTGGAAAAAGAAAAAAGTATGGATAGATTTAGCATATACAGATTCTAAAACAGCTAAAACAGAAAATCTAACTGGTAGAAAAATAGAATTTAAAGTTTTAAGATATGGTTGGTAAGGAGAGATAAAATGTATTATTCACCAACAAAAATGAGTGATTTGTTAAAAAAACACAATTTCAATTTAAAAAAAATGTATGGTCAAAATTTTATAATTGATGAGAATGTTATTAATAATATTATTACAAATGCTGATATAGATAAAGACACTTTAGTTATAGAAATAGGACCTGGAGCTGGATCTTTAACATACAGATTAAAGGACTATGCTAAAGAAGTAATATGTTATGAAATAGATACAAGTCTAACAGAAGTTTTAAATGAAACATTAATGGATAGCAATAATGTTCAAGTTATTTATAATGACTTTTTAAAAGCAGATGTAAAGAGTGAACTAGATAAGCATGAGTATAAGAAATTATACGTGGTTGCTAATTTACCATACTATATAACAACACCTATAATTGTAAAGCTTATTGAAGATTCAATAGATGTTGATAAGATGGTTGTAATGGTTCAAAAAGAGGTAGGGGACAGATTTAAAGCAAAACCTGGAACAAAAGATTATTCATCATTATCAGTATATTTAAATTATTATTTTAATGTAAGAAAGGTAATGGATGTTAGTAAAAATGTTTTTTTACCAAAACCAAATGTTGATAGTATCGTAGTAGAGTTTAGTAAAAAAGATAAAAGAGAAATACAAAATATTGAATTATTTTTTAAATTGGTAAGAGATTCTTTTAAACAAAAAAGAAAAACTTTGAGAAATAATTTAAAAAATTATGATTTAAATAAAGTAGAAGAAGTTTTAAAGAAATATAATTATGATTTATCTGTTCGCGCAGAACAATTAGATTTAGAAATATTTATTGATATAGCTAATAATCTATAAAAAGACATTTTAAGACACAAGTTTGTTTTAAAATGTTTTTTGGTGATATTATGCTTGAAATTATAAATAAGTATATTTGGTTTATTAGTGCATTGTTCATTTTTTCTTCGGGATTCTATTTCACATATAAATTTAAATTTATACAATTTAGATTTTTTAAAATGTTGAAAAGTATACTAAATACGGAAACAACAACCGGAATAACTTCATTACAATCTTTAATGATGGTTTTGGCTGGTAGAATAGGTGTTGGTAGTATAGCAGGAATTGCGCTAGCTATTCACTATGGTGGTATAGGCACTATATTTTGGATTTTTGTTACTGCTTTTATAGGAGCTGTAAATAGTTTTTCAGAAACGGTACTAGGAATGTTATATAAAGAAAAAGATGAAAATAATGCATACAAAGGAGGGCCTAGTTTTTATATAAAAAAAGGTTTGAATAAACCTGCTTTAGCTTCTTTTTATGCAATAATAATTCTTTTTAGTTATATAGGTGGATTTATATCTATTCAAGCTAATACTATTACAAAGTCAATAAATATGGTTATTGATTTATCTCCATTAATTGTCGGTATAATATTATCAATAATAGTATTTTTTATTATATTTGGTGGAGTACAAAGAATAGCTGTATTCGCATCCAAATTAGTCCCATGTATGACTTTATTATATATTGCTGTGGCGGTTTATTGTTTAATTTTAAATATTAATTTGATACCAAATATAATTGTTTCTATATTAAAAGAAGCATTTAATTTTAGAAGTTTTTTATCAAGTTTTATTCCTACATTTATTATAGGTATCCAAAGAGGTATATTTTCAAATGAAGCTGGTATAGGAACAGGTGCAATCGCGTCTTCATCTATTTCAAGTGATGATTCAATTAAGCAAGGTTATATTCAGATGTTAGGAGTTTATATTACAACTCTATTAATATGTGGTGCTACGTCAGTAATAATTTTAACAAGTCCTTACAATCAGTTTGATCTTGTTAATATAAATGGTGTAGAATTAACACAATATGCTTTTAGATACCATTTAGGATATATTGGAGATTATTTTATTATTCTTATAATTGTTTTATTTTCATTTACAACTATTTTAACAGGTTACTATGATGGGGAAATATCACTGAAATTTCTTTTTAAAAATATAAAGAAAAAGTATCTTTTGTTCTTAAAACTACTAACTATATTTGTCTTATTTATAGGATGTGTAATAAGTCCTACTAAAATATGGCTTTATATAGATTTGTTAGTAGGATTACAAGCTATCATTAATATTTATTCCATTTTTTCTCTTAGAAGTGTTGTGTTAAGTAAATTAAAGTAGTTTCTTGTTTTAAATTTTAAAATATATTACAATATATTTGGTGGTTTTATGATTAACAAAAAGTGGGATATCTTATTAAAAGAAGAAATAAAAAAAGATTATTTTAAGAATTTAGGTGTATTTGTAAAAAATGAATATAAGCAAAAAATAATATATCCAGAATATAAGAATATTTTTAATGCTTTAAGATATACTGATTATGATGAAGTAAAGGTGGTAATACTAGGACAAGATCCATATCATGGTGAAGATGAAGCACACGGGTTATCATTTTCAGTTCCAGAAGGTATTAAAACACCACCATCACTTAAAAATATCTTTAAAGAATTGAATAATGATTTAGGAATAAAAAGAGAAAAGACAGATTTAACTGATTGGGCAAAACAAGGAGTTTTATTGCTTAATTCTATAATGACTGTTGTTAAAGATACTCCGTTATCTCACAAAAGCAAAGGCTGGGAAATATTTACTGATAGATTAATAGAAATGCTAGGTGAAAGAGAAGAGCCAATCGTATTTATATTATGGGGTAGTTATGCAAGAAGTAAGAAAGAATTAATTAAAAATAAAAAACACTTAATAATAGAAAGTGTTCATCCATCCCCTTTATCAGCAAGCAGAGGTTTTTTTGGAAGTAAACCATTTTCAAAAACTAATGATTTTTTATTAAAAAATAATATAAAACCTATTGATTGGTAAGGGAATTTATTATAAAATAACCGAGAGGTGGTTTTGTGAAGCACGCATATAGTTTATTAAATGATATATTAAAAGAAAATGATACCGTAGTAGTTGCTGTTTCAGCAGGACCAGACTCTATGGCTCTTTTTGATGTATTGTTAACTATAAGAGAAGTAAAAAATATAAATATTATTTGTGCTCATGTTAACCATAATACGGGTAGAATTGGTCAATTAGAAGAAAAAGAATATGTTGAAAGTTATTGTAAACAAAACAATGTTTCTTTTGAATTACTTACTATAAGTGATTATTCTAATAATAATTTTGAAGAAGAAGCTAGAAATAAAAGATATGCATTTTTTGACGAATTAGTAAATAAATATAATGCTAAGTACTTGCTAACAGCTCATCATGGAGATGATCTTATTGAAACTGTATTAATGAGAATTGTAAGAGGTTCATCTTTAAGTGGATATAGTGGTTTTAAAGAAATAGTTAAAAAAGATAATTATACAATTATTAGACCTTTAATAGAAGCTACAAAAGAAGAAATAATTAACTATCTTGAAAATAAAAATATAAAGTATTATATAGATTATACAAATTTAGAAGAAGAACATACTAGAAATAGATATAGAAAATATATTTTACCAAGGTTAAAAAAAGAAAATAAAAATGTTCATTTAAAATTTTTAAAATTTAGTCAAATGCTTCAAGAATATGATGATCATATAAAAAAGGAAACGCATAATATTATAAATAAAGTATATGTAGATAATAAACTAGATATAAAAAAATTCAACAAACTTGAAAAAATTATTAAGTTAAATGTAATTTATTATATTTTAGAAGAAAAGTATAATGATGATTTAAATAATATAAACGATAATCATATTGAACTAATATTAGATTTAATAGAAACAGATAGAAAAAATACATTTATTGATTTACCAGGTAATATTAAGTTAATAAAGAAATATGATTATTTAGAATTTGGTTATGATGATAACAATGAAGTAGAATATGAAATAGAGTTGGTAGATTTAAATAGATTACCTAATGGTTATGTAATAAGAAAAATAAAAGAAGTAGATTCAAATAGTAATTTTATTTGTAGACTTAATACAAATGAAATTAAATTACCTTTATACATTAGAAATAGAAAAGATGGAGATAAAATAGAAATCAAGAATTTAAATGGAACTAAGAAAGTAAAAGATATATTCATTGATTCTAAGATACCTTTATCTGAAAGAAATACTTGGCCAGTTGTAGTGGATTCTGATAATAATATCGTCTGGTTACCAGGTTTAAAAAAATCTAAATTTGATAAACCAAAACAAGAAAAGTATGATATAATACTAAAGTACGAAAAGGAGGAATAAAATGAACAAAAAGTCGGTAAAAAAAGGTTTAATTCCTTATGTATTAATATTATTAATAATGGCAGGCATTTTATATTTTATTAAAATGAATAATAGAAAAATCAATTATATTTCATATGACAAATTTGCTAGTTATATGGATAATGGTGAGATAAAAGAAATAAATATTACACCAAATAGTGATGGTGGAGTTTATAAAATAACAGGTAAACTAAAATCATATTCAAAGGATGAAAGCTTTTTCTTAAGAGTTCCTTTGGCAGGTGAAGTAGTTAACCAAATTATTGAATCAGAAAAAATAAATAACTTTGAAATTAATACTTCATCAGACCCATCTTCAAATACACTATTATCAATATTATTAAATATAGGGCCAATGGTTTTATTAATTGTAATTGCTTTCTATTTTGTTTCAAAACAAATGAATTCAGCAAGTAAATCAATGGATTTTGGAAAAAGTAGAGCTCGTTTAAATGAAGAAAACAATAAAATAACATTTGATAAAGTTGCAGGATTAGATGAAGAAAAAGAAGAAGTTGCAGAACTAATTGATTTCTTAAAAGATCCAAAGAAATTCCAAAAATTAGGTGCTAGAATTCCAAAAGGAGTTTTATTAGAAGGCCCTCCAGGAACTGGTAAAACACTTCTTGCTAGAGCTGTTGCTGGAGAAGCAAATGTTCCATTCTATTTTATAAGTGGATCAGACTTTGTTGAATTATTTGTCGGTGTTGGTGCTAGTAGAGTTAGAGATATGTTTAAACAAGCAAAACATAATGCACCATGTTTAATATTTATAGATGAAATAGATGCTGTAGGTCGTCAAAGAGGTTCAGGAATTGGTGGTGGTCACGATGAACGTGAACAAACATTAAACCAATTATTAACAGAAATGGATGGATTTGGTGAAAATGAAGGTATTATTATAATAGCTGCTACAAACCGTCCTGATGTACTTGATCCTGCATTACTTAGACCTGGAAGATTTGATAGACAAATACAAGTACATTTACCTGATAGAAAAGGTAGAGAAGAAATACTTAAAGTTCATGCTCGCAATAAAATATTTACACCAAAAGTTAATTTATCAAATATTGCAGAAAGAACAATTGGATTTAGTGGTGCAGATTTAGAAAACTTACTTAATGAAGCCGCACTACTTGCTGTTAGAAAAGATAAACCTGCTATATCAATGGCAGAAATAGATGAGGCACATGATAGAGTTATTATGGGACCTGCTAAAAAATCTAAAAAATATACGGAATATGAAAAGAAATTAGTTGCATATCATGAAGCAGGGCATGCTGTATTAGGAATAAAGTTAGATGGAGCAAACGATGTTCAAAAAATTACTATTATTCCAAGAGGTATGGCTGGTGGATATACAATGATGCAACCAAAAGAAGAAAAATTTACAGCTACTAAAAAAGAATTAACAGAAAGAATAGTTGGTTTAATGGGTGGACGTGTTGCTGAAGAATTAGTATTTAATGAAATAACAACAGGAGCACATAATGACTTTGAACAAGCAACTAAAATAGCACGTGCTATGGTTACTGAATATGGTATGTCATCACTTGGACCAATGCAATTAGAACAACAAGAAGGTAGTGTTTTCTTAGGAAGAGATTATAATAAGAGTCGTAATTTCTCAGGTCAAGTTGCTTTTGAAATTGACCAAGAAATGAGAAAAATAATAGATGAATGTTATAATAAAGCAATAAATATTATTAAACACGAAAGAAAACTTTTAGATTCTATAGCTAATGTTTTATTAGAAAGAGAAACAATAACAAAAGAACAAATAGATTATCTTGTTGAAAATGGATGTATGCCAGATGAAGACAATGAGATAGATGCTAGTGATTTTAAAGTAGCTTCTTTATCTGATTTAACATTACAAGAATTAAAAGAACTTGCTAAAGAAAATAAAATAAAAGGATATTCTAAAATGTCCAAAGAAGAAATAATAAAAGAACTAGAAGATTAATCTAGTTCTTTTTATTTTTATATATTTGCTAATAAGTATAGAAAAGAATAAAAAAATATGATAAAATTATATGTAGTGTAAATAGAAAATGGTGATAATATGGGTAAAGTTATTGCTTTAGTTAATCAGAAAGGTGGAGTTGGTAAGACAACTTCAAGTATTAATTTAGCAGCCTCACTTGGTGTATTAAGAAAAAAAGTATTATTAGTTGATTTAGATCCACAAGGAAATTCAACAACAGGTGTAGGTATAAGTAAGACTGATTATGATAAAAGTATATATGAATTATTAAAAGATGAAGCTTCGTTACAAGAAGTTATAATTAAAACAAAGTTTAAAAATTTATATTTAATTCCAGCAACTATTAATTTAGCTGGAGTAGATTTTGAATTAATGGAAAAAAGTAAATTAGATCCTGGATTCCAAAAGGGTTCACAATTAAAAAAATACTTAGATCAAACAAAAGAAATATTTGATTATGTAATTATTGATTGTCCACCTTCTTTAGGAATTTTAACAACTAATGCATTAACTGCAGCTGATTCAGTAATAATTCCAGTGCAATGTGAATTCTTTGCTCTAGAAGGAATTATGCAGTTATTAAATACAATACGTTTAGCACAAAGAAATCTTAATCCTACATTAGGAATTGAGGGAGTACTTTTAACAATGTTAGATGCAAGAACTAATTTAGGTTTAGAAGTAGTAGAAGATATTAAAAGTTATTTTACAGATAAGGTATATGATACAATAATACCAAGACTTGTAAAATTATCTGAATCTCCAAGTCACGGTAAACCAATACTTGCTTATGACTCAAAAAGTCGTGGTACGGAAGCTTATTTAAATTTAGCTAAGGAAGTGATTGAAAGAAATGGAAACTAAAAAGAGGGCGCTAGGTAAAGGGTTAGAACAACTTTTTAATGGTGAGAATTTAGATTTAGATCAAATTGAAAAAACAATATATGAAACTTCTGATAATGAAGAAATTATGGAATTAAATCTTGATGATTTAAGACCTAATCCATATCAACCTAGAAAAATATTTAAAGATGAAGCATTACAAGAGTTATCAGATTCAATAAAAGAACATGGTGTTTTTCAACCAATTATCGTAAAGAAGAGTATCAAAGGTTATGAAATAATTGCAGGTGAAAGAAGAGTTAGAGCTTCAAAATTAGCAGGTTTAACAAAAATACCAGCAATTATTAGAGAATTTACTGATGCTCAAATGATGGAAATTGCTCTTCTTGAAAATTTACAAAGAGAAAATCTTAATGTTATAGAAGAAGCAGTAGCATATAAATCTATGCTTGAAAAATTGAATTTAACTCAAGAAGAATTATCTAAAAAAGTAGGAAAAAGCAGAAGCCATATAACAAATATTTTAGGACTACTTAGACTTCCTAAATCTGTTCAAAAAATGGTTATTAATGGTGAACTTACAATGGGACATGCTAGAATGTTAAGTAAACTAGAAGATGTTGAAGAAATAGAAACACTAGCAAATAAAATTGTAAATGAATCTTTAACTGTTAGAGAAACAGAACATATTAAACCAAGTAAAAAACAAAAACAACATGTTGAATCAACTAATGAATATAAATATGTAGAAGAAATGCTTAGAGAAAAATTAGATACTAAGGTAAAAGTAAAAGATAACAAAGTGGAAATATCATTTACAAATAATGCTGATTTAAATAGAATATTAGAAGTATTAAATATAAAGGATAATGTATAATGGATAATAATTTAGAAAAGTTAGCTTACGTTGGAATTATAGTCGTAATAGGAATCTTAGTATATTTATTTTTAAGTAGTTCTGTTAAAAGAATATTCAAATTAAGAATTAATAGAATTGATGTTAGAAGATCAAAAACTATTTGTAGTTTAATAAATAACATTTTAAAATATTTAATATTAATTATTTGTTTTTTGACTATTTTAGAATTATATAACATATCTACAAAAGGAATTATAACTTCTTTAGGAATAGTCGGTGTTGTAGCTGGTTTAGCGTTTCAAGATACACTTAAAGACTTTTTAGCAGGGTTTTCTATTATTTTTGAGAATGAATATGCTGTTGGTGATGTGATAACTGTAAATAATTTTAAGGGTAAAGTTATTAGTCTAGGATTAAAAACAACAAAAATTCAATCTGTAACTGGTGAAATTTTATGTATTTCTAATAGTAATATCACACAAGTTATAAATCATAGTTTAGATGACAATTATAATTTTATAGATATTCCAATATCATATGATATGGAAATTAAAAAAGTAGAAGAAGTACTACAACGTATTATTATAAAAGAAATAGAAAGTGATGATGAACTTTTAGATGCTGAATTATTAGGTATAGAAGAAATGGGTTCATCAAGTATAAATTATCGTATTAAGATAAAAACACAACCTTTAAAACAATATGATATTAGACGTAGATTATTAAAAGAAATAAAAATAGAATTTGATAAGAATAATATAGTTATTCCTTATAATCAAGTGGTGGTACATAATGCAAGAGTATAAATTAAATGATAAAGTAATAATGAAAAAAGCTCATCCTTGTGGAGCTAATGAATGGGAAATTATTAGAGTAGGCGCTGATATAAAAATCAAGTGTTTAAATTGTGGTAGAAGTATTATGATGCCAAGAGTAGAATTTAATAAAAAATTAAAGAAAGTAATTTAGGAGGATTTATGGCAAGAAAGAAAAATAAAAATATTAGAGGTCCTGTATCTACAATATTATTTCTAATCGCATTAATCTCTATTATCAGTTTTATATTATCTGTAATTGGTTTTCAAGGTAACAGAACGTATGTAGGTAATGGAGAATTAGAAACATCACTAGTTGTAGTAAAAAATATTCTTAGTTTTGATGGAATTAGATATATTGTAGGTAATGCTGTTACTAATTTTATGAATTTTAAGCCTCTAGCAATTATGATAATTTCATTAATTGGTATAGGTATTATGGAAAAAAGTGGTTTACTAAATGCCGTATTCCATAAATTTAAAAATGTTAAATTTGAAATAGTTATATTTCTAACTATACTTATTGGTATTATTTCATCTTTCATTGGTGAATATAGTTATTTATTTTTAGTACCATTTATAGCTTTAATGTATAAATATTTAAATAGAAATCCTGTGTTAGGAATTATTACAGTTTTTATAGGAATTACATTAGGTTATGGTACAAACGTTATATTTAGTTATGATGATTATAAATTAGGTTTATTAACTGAACAAGCAGCTACTTTAAACGTAGATCCAAATTATAAATATAATCTTTTATCAAATATATACATAATGATTTTCTTAACATTCTTATTATCGTTCTTAGGAACAATTAGTATTAAGAAATTCTTATTTCACAAATTTCCAAAGAAACAAGTAAGTGAAGAAGAAGAACAAGAAATATCAAAAAAAGGTTTATTGTTTGCTAGATTATCTACTTTAATATGTATTTTATGTGTTGTTTATATGATAGCAGACATAAAATTACCAGGTGCAGGTATATTATTAGATAGAAAAGGTGATAATTATGTTGCTAAACTATTTAATGATGCATCACCTTTTAAAGAAGGTTTAGTATTTATAATAACATTTATATTAATGATATCAGGATTTGTTTATGGAAAAATATCAAATAATATAAAAGATAGTCATGAATATAGTTTAGGATTATCAAAGAACTTTGAAAATTTAGGATATGTATTCGTATTATTATTCTTCTCATCAGTTATGTTATCTATTCTAGAATGGACAAACATAGGAGTTGTAGTAAGTGCGAATTTAGTTGATTTTATTAGTTCAATTTCATTATCAGGAATACCATTAATTATATTATTTATGTTTGTTGTTATAGTTATGAGTTTCTTAATTCCTGATGCATATACTAAGTGGGAATTATTATCTCCTACTGTAGTTCCATTATTTATGAGAGCAAATATTACACCTGATTTTGTACAATTTGTTTTCAAGGTAGCGGATAGTATAGGTAAAGCTTTAACACCATTCTTTATATACTTTATAATTATGTTAGCGTTCTTAGAAAAATATAAGAATGATGATAAAACTGAAACAAGTATATATGGAACATTAAAATTAATAAGACCAATTGTATTATTATTAGGATTCTCTATGATTTTATTAATAGTCCTTTGGTATGTAGTTGGAATACCTGTTGGTGTTGGTGTAAGCTCAACAATTTAGAAGTTAGAAATCTAGCTTCTTTTTTATTGAAAATAATTAAATTTTATTATATAATATTTTTATAATAAGGAGGGGTTATGATGGATGAAGTAAAAAGATTAGATCAATATTTTAGAGCAGCAAATTATATTTCAGCTTGTCAATTATATTTATTAGATAATCCTTTATTAAAACGAAAATTAGAAATGAAAGATGTAAAGAAAAAAATTGTTGGACACTGGGGTACAGTTCCAGGACAAAACTTTATATACCTTCATCTAAATAGAGTTATTAAAAGAGATAAATTAAATATGATATATATATCGGGTCCAGGACACGGTGGTAATGCACCTGTTTCAAATGTTTATTTAGAAGGGACATATTCTGAATTTTATCCAGATATTACAGAAGATGAAGAGGGGTTAAGAAAATTATTTAAACAATTTTCATTTCCTGGTGGGATATCATCACATGCAGCACCAGAAACACCAGGTTCTATACATGAAGGTGGAGAACTAGGATATAGCTTATCTCATGCGTTTGGGGCAATTTTAGATAATAAAGAGTTAATCGCAGCTTGTGTTGTAGGAGATGGTGAAGCAGAAACAGGGCCACTCGCAACTAGTTGGAATTTAAATAAATTTGTTAATCCTAAACGAGATGGTGCTGTATTACCAATTCTTCATTTAAATGGATATAAAATTTCAAGTCCTACAGTATTAGGACGTATGACTAATTCAGAATTAATTAGTTTGTTTACAGGTTATGGATGGCATCCTTATATTGTAGAAGGCAAAGATACATTCGTAATGCATAAAAAGATGATGGAAGTTATGGATAAAGTAATTTCTGAAATCAAAAAAATTCAATATGATTGTAGAATTAAAGGCGTTCAAAGAAGAAGACAATGGCCTATGATAATTCTTAAAAGCCCAAAAGGTTGGACAGGGCCAAAAGAAGTAGACGGTGTTAATATTGAAAATACATTTAGAGCTCATCAAGTACCTATAACAGTTGATTCAGAAGAAAAACTAGAATTACTTGAAAAATGGTTAAGAAGTTATAAACCAGAAGAATTATTTGATGAAAAAGGTGCTTTAAAACCAGAAATAAAGGAATTAGCGCCAAAAGGAAGACTTAGAATGGGTTCTAATCCACATGCAAATGGAGGATTGTTAAAAGAAGAAATAAAGACACCTAATTATTATAAATATGGTATAAAACTAACTAGTCCAGGTTCAAAGAATGCTGAAGATATGCGTGAACTTGGTAAATATGTAAGAGATTTAATAGTTTTAAATAAGAAAAATAATAATTTTAGGGTATTTTCACCAGATGAAATATCTTCTAATAGATTAAATGCAGTATTTGAAGTTACAAATAGAAAATGGAATGATAAAGTAACTATAAATGATGATTATTTATCACCAGATGGAAAAATAGTTGATTCTTATTTATCAGAACATTTCTGTGAAGGAGCTTTAGAAGGATATTTATTAACTGGAAGATATGGCTTCTTTAGCTCATATGAAGCATTCATACGAGTGGTAGATTCAATGGCAAGTCAACACGCTAAATGGTTAAAAGTAACAAAACAAATCCCTTGGAGAGCTCCAATTGCATCTTTAAACTATGTTTTAACATCACATTGTTGGCAACAAGACCATAATGGTTATACACATCAAGATCCAGGTTTTTTAAATCACATTGTTACAAAGAAACAAGATATAGTTAGATTATATCTTCCACCAGATACTAATTGCTTGATTTCTTGCTTTGATCATTGTATTAAAACAGAAAATTATGTTAATGTTATAGTAGCTTCAAAACACGAAAGACCACAATGGTTAACAATGGAAGAAGCAGCGAAACATTGTTATGAAGGATTAAGTATTTGGAAGTTCGCAAGTAATGATACAGGTGTAGAACCTGATATAGTAATGGCATGTGCTGGTGATACACCAACACTTGAATCACTTGCTGCTACTAAAATATTAATGAATTATTTTCCAGATATAAAAATAAGATTTGTTAATGTTATTGATTTAATGAGATTAGAGTCTAGTTCTAAACATCCTCATGGATTAACAGATTCTGATTATGATTTAGTATTTACTAAAGATAAACCAATTATATTTAATTTCCACGGTTATCCATCATTAATTCATCAATTAACTTATAATAGACATAATACTAATCTACATGTTCATGGATATGATGAAGAAGGAACTATTACTACACCATTTGATATGAGAGTTCAAAATGAAATAGATAGATATCATATAGTAATAGACGCTATTAAGTATTTACCTAAATTAGGTAATAGAGGTGCTTCTTTAGTACAAATATGTAAGCATAAACTTTTAGAACATAAAGATTATATTAAGAAGTATGGTGTAGATATGCCAGAAATAACAAATTGGAAATGGAAAGACTAAAAACTATTTTTTAAATAGTTTTTTTGTTATAATTAAATTGGTGATATTATGTATGATGAATTAATAGGTATAAATTTTGATAAAAATATGCATACTAAAAGAGAAAACAATATGTATCTTTCAGACAACCAAATTGAAATATTAAGAAAGTATAATATAAACTATAGTGATTATAATAATATAGAAGAATTAATATATAAGATAGAAAGCATTTTGAATCAAGATTATAATGAAGAATTAGATAGAATATCTAGTGAATTATCTGAATATAATTATTATAACAACACTAACAAGTAAATATGAAAATTTGACAATCAAATATAAAAATGGTAGAATATCAGTACTTTGAAAAAAGTTTAGAGGTGAAATATCGTGAAATTAGACCAGAAAAAGATTGCAATTCTATTAGTAGTAATTGTGGATTGTTTAGTTGGTTGGTTAATATTTGATAGAGTATTAAAATCTAGTGACCAAGTTAATGCGCAAGTAAATAGTAAGACTTTTTACCAAAGCGTTAATACAACATTAGATAGTGCTAGTAAAAGCGCAAAACAAAAGAAAGCAGAAGACGAACGAAGAAGTAGAATTGTTTATGATAACATGACTTTAGATGAGTTAGCTGCAAAGCTTGAAAAATCAATGAATTCTTCATTGAAAGGTAAAGGATATTTATTCGCAAGTTATTCTGTTAAATTAGGTTTAGACCCATATTTAGCTTTAGCTATAACACTTCAAGAAACAGGATGTGCTTATAGTTGTAGTGCTTTAGTTAGAACAAACAATAACATTGGTGGTTTAAAAGGAAGTAATGGTAGATATATGTCATTTAGTTCTTTAGATGAAGGTATTAAAAGATACTTAGATATAGTATATAAAAGATACTACTCAAAAGGACTTACTACTCCAGAAAAAATGAACCCAGTATATGCTGAAAGTTCTACATGGGCTAGTAAAGTAAACAATTATATGAGACAAATAAAGGCTAGATAAGCCTTTTTTTAAGGAGAATACTATGAAGAAAAGAAAAGAAGAAGAATTTGAATTAACTGAGATAAAGATAGATAAATTACCTATTGAAGGTGAAGTAGAAGTTAAGGGAAGTGTAAACAAGAAAAAAAGTAAGAAAAATTTATTACTAATTGTCGGTATAACAATTGAATTGCTCATAATATTACTTATTGTTGTTTTAACTAATATTAATAAAGAAAAATATAAAATGACAGTAACATGTACTAATATAACTGATATGGATGAATATAGTATTGTTGTAAATAATACTTATTATTTCAATAATAAAGATAGAGTTGCTAAACAAGAAAATGAAGTAAACTATATTTATAATAAAAAAGAAGATTATATGAAACTAAAAAATAATTATGTATCTACTAATATAGAAAACTATAAAGGTTTAACTCAAACAACAGCGTTTGATGATACTAATTATATATATCAAAGTAAAACTGTATATAAATATGATGATCTAAAGAAAAATAAAAAGGTAAAATATAAAAACAATATTCTTGTTTTAAACTTACCAGAAAAACAAAAGGTTACCATACCTATCCAAACATACAATTCAGTGCTTATGGCAAATGAAAAAATGGGCTTTAAATGTAATTAATATTGATAATAAAATTTTGATATGTTAAAATATTATTAGAGAGATAATATTGAACTTAAGGCACATTTCTTAAAATAGGTTATAAAGATTAAGCTTGTGCTTAATCTTTTTTTGTAGGAGGGTTTTATGAAAAAAAGTGATGTAATAATAGTAGGATGTGGACCAGCAGGAATCTTTACAGCATTAGAATTATTAAAAGAAAAACCAGATTTAAAAGTAACTATGTTTGATAAAGGTAATAGTATTAAAGTTAGAAAATGTCCTAAAAGCAAAACTGTTAACTGTGTTGGATGTAAACCATGTAATATTTCATGTGGATTTGGCGGAGCAGGTGCTTTTTCAGATGGTAAGTTATCATTATCTAAAGATGTAGGTGGATGGTTAGAAGATTATATAGGTACAGATAAGTTAAATGAACTTATTAAATATGTTGATGATATTTATCTATCATATGGTGGTAATAAAGAAATATCATTTAATAAAGAATTCGCAGACAATTTTGAATATGATTGTAATAAATATGGTTTAAAATTTGTTAAGTGTCCTATAAGACATTTAGGTACAGAAAAAAGTGCAAAAATAATGGATTTAATGTACGACTATATTGTAAATCATGAAAATGTTGATGTAATAACTAATGAAGAAATAACTAATATTGATATGAAAAAGAAAGTTGTAACAACTAAAGATAAAGAATATAGTGCAGAAAATATCGTTCTAGCAGTTGGTAGAAGTGGGTCAGGATGGCTTATTGAAGAATGTGAAAAGAATGAAGTTAAAACAACAAATAATCAAGTAGATATTGGTGTTAGAGTAGAATTACCACGTGCTATTACAGATAAATTAACAGATAATTTATATGAATTTAAAATATATAATACATCAAGAACAACAGAGAATGTTGTTAGAACATTCTGTATGAATCCAGGAGGATTTGTTTCACAAGAAAATTATGATAATAATTTGGCTGTAGTTAATGGACATAGTTATCATGATTTAAAAAGTAATAATACAAACTTTGCTTTACTTGTTTCATCAAGATTCACAGAACCATTTGATGAGCCTATAACTTATGGTAAATATATTGCTCGTTTATCTAATATGCTTACAGGTGGAAAAATAATGGTACAAAGATTAAAAGATTTAAAAGCAGGTAAAAGATCTAATCCTTCAAGAATTAGTAAATTATCATATGAACCAACATTAAAAGATGCGGTTCCTGGTGATTTATCATATGTATTACCAGGTAGAATTTTAACAGCGCTTTTAGAAACATTTGATGAACTAGAAAAGATATGTCCAGGTATATCTGGAAGAGATACTATTTTATATGGTGTAGAAGTAAAATTCTATTCAGCAAAAATAGAAGTAGATAATAATTTACAAACTAAGTATGATGGAATTTATGCAATTGGAGATGGTGCTGGTATAACAAGAGGTTTAATGCAAGCATCAATAAGCGGTGTTATTGCTGCTCGTAATATATTAAAAAACGTAAAAGTTGATTAAAAAAGTAAAAAAACTATTGCAACTTTGCATAAAATATTATATAATTAATCATGTCAATGTATTTATTGACATGTTTGTGCCTGAGTGGCGAAATTGGTAGACGCACAGGACTTAAAATCCTGCGGGAGT
>CAMOVA010000012.1 GCA_946626905.1 uncultured Bacillota bacterium
AAAATAATTAAATATTTATGTTATAATATTAAATGTTTGTATAGGAGGTATTATATGTCAAAATTATATTTTAGATATGGAGCTATGAATTGTGGTAAATCAAGTGCATTAATGCAAGTTGCTCATAATTACGAAGAAAACAATAAACAAGTTATAGTTGTTAAATCAAGTATAGATACTAAAGCAGATGATAAATTATCATCAAGAATAGGTATCGAAAGAAAAGTAGATGTTTTGATAGATAAAGATGCCTCATTTAAGAAATATTATGATTATTGGAAAGATAACGTTGATTGTATTCTTGTTGATGAAGCTCAATTTTTAAATAGTAATCAAGTAGAAGAATTATGGTTTGTATCCAAGATGTATAATATTCCTGTAATATGTTATGGATTAAAAACAGATTTTAAATCTAATTTATTTGAAGGAAGTAAAAGATTGCTTGAACTTGCAGATGAGATAGATGAACTAATTACAATATGTTCTTGTGGTAAAAGAGCTAAATTTAATGCTAGATATGTTGATGGTAAATTTGCTCAAGAAGGTAATGAAGTTCTAATTGATGGTTCAGAATCTAATGTTGAATATAAACCAATGTGTGGCAAATGCTATTTAAAAAAACTAGATAGATTTAAAGGAGAATAAGAAGTGAAAA
The DNA here is from genome assembly GCA_946626905.1 of uncultured Bacillota bacterium. Taxonomy (GTDB): domain Bacteria; phylum Bacillota_I; class Bacilli_A; order RF39; family UBA660; genus OMSK01. The sequence continues at coordinate 656 of CAMOVA010000012.1, forward strand.
ATTTAGATTTTTTAACAAATAAATTATATTGTCATAGAGGAATGTTTGATAATGAAAAAATACCTGAAAATAGTATGAAGGCATTTAAAAAGGCACTAAAATTTGGTTACCCTATAGAATTAGATATTCATCTAACAAAAGATGGTAATATTATAGTAATACATGATGATAATCTTAAAAGATTAACAGGAATAGATAAAGAAACAATAGATTTAACTAGTGATGAACTTAAGACAGTAACACTATTAAATACTAAAGAAAAAATACCTTTATTTAAAGATGTTTTAGAATTAATAAATGGTCAAGTTCCTATCATAGTTGAATTTAAATATGACAGAAAAGCAGGAGAATTAGAAAAAGAAGCTGTAAAACTTTTAGATAATTATAAAGGATTATTTGCTGTAAAAAGTTTTAGTTTTTTATCAATAAAGTGGATAAGAAAAAATAGACCTAATTATATTAGAGGTTTCTTAGTACATAAAGAATATAGAAATAAATTAGAAACATTTATATTTAGAAAATTTGGTATAATGCTTGCTAAACCAGATTTTGTTTCTTGTCACTATTCATTATATGATGATAAGCATATTAAAAAATTCCATAAAAATAAATTAGTTATGGCATGGACTATAAAAAATAAAACAAATTATAAAAAATTGAAAAATAAATATGATACTCTAATTTGTGAAAACATAGAAGCAATCAAATAACTTGCTTTTTTTCTTTATATATGGTAGAATAACTGACATTTGAGGGGGCAAAACATGATTAGAAATATCAACATATCACATAGAAAATTAAAAACATTAGAACCTCTAAAACTAGATAAAAAAGTTACTAATACTGAGGCTATGATATATGTTTATGATCATAAAGATAAATGGGATCATGTTAAAGATTTATTAAAGTTATATTACTACTGGGATGATAGTGAATATATAGCTGATAAAATAAATACAATTTCTGCACTTATAAAAAATAGTGAGATATTAAATATACCAGAATTAGTATTACCTAAAGGATTAGTTACAGTAGATCAAACTGTTTATGGATTTTATATGGATTACATAGAAAATAATATTAATATGGCAGTACTACTATCCAATAAAAATATAACACTAGATAAGAAACTAAAACATTTAAAAGAAATATATAAACTTTTATATAAACTATTATCAATTAAAGAATTAAAAAATAATTTCTATTTATCAGATATACATGAAGGTAACTTTATATATGATTTAGATAATAAAGTAATTAAAGCAGTGGATATAGATAGTTCTTATATAAATAAAAGTTATGTTTCTGCTTCTAAATACTTAACAGGAAATGATAAAATATTAAATATTCCAAAATATACGATGGATTATAATGGAGTTGCTACTCCAATTCCAAGTAAGAATACAACTATATTATCATTTTTGTATATGTTACTTAATACATTAAGTGGTAGTTCAGTATATAGATGGTCAAAAAGTGAATTTTATAGCTATTTATCATTTTTAAGAAAAAGTGGTATGAAAAATGAAATAGTAGATATTTTTGAAAAAATGTATAATGACTCAAAATGGGGAAGAATAAGTGAAAAATTTATAGATGAAATTGATCCAAATATTGATTATACATTGTTTAAAGCACATATACCAACTTCATCAACTGGTTATTATGGGGATTATATTGATGTAAAAAGGAGGCTTAAATATGATCGCACAACATTTAACAAATAATAATTTTGTAAATGAATATATGGAATTCTATGCGATGAGACAAGCATTTGCTAATCTTCAATTAGAGGATAATAAAACAAATGCCTTAGATCCATTACGTTCTAAAGAAATGATTAGAAATAGACAAGCATTTAAAACTATATTAGATCATAAACCAGAAAGAATAACTCCATATGATTTAATAGAAATCGCATATGCTGTTAATGGTGATTTATATAATAAAGGATTTAGAAAAACAAATGTGGAAGTCCCAAAAGCTAAAAATTTTATTCCTTTATCACCAAGTAATATTCCAGAAGCAATTTATTCAGTATTTAATTCATACCACAATATATGGAATATATTAAATGTCTATGAAAAAGAAGCAAGATTACATATAGAATTAGTTAGAATTCAAGCTTTTGAAGATGGAAATAAAAGAACAGCTAGAATACTTACAAGTTATAATTTATTAATGCAAAATAAAGCCCCTATAATAATAAATGGAGAAGATACAGAAGAATACTTTAAATATATTGATGATTATGATATAGAAGGAATGGCAAAATTCTTTAAATTTAAATCAGAAGAAGAATTTAACATCATGTTAGAATTATATGAAAATATATGCGGTGGATCATTTGATAAAGAAGAGGTAGATTCTGAAGGCGTTAAAATTTATAAAAAGAAGAAATATATAGTTTAAATTGATATTTCTTCTTTTTTTTGTTATAATTAAATAGGTGATACGATGGCAAAATATGATGAGAGTTCTATAAAAATATTAGAGGGTCTAGAAGCAGTAAGAAAAAGACCTGGTATGTATATAGGATCAACAGACAAAAGAGGATTACATCATCTAGTATGGGAAATCGTTGATAATGGTATAGATGAAGTTATAAACGGTTACGGAAAGAAAATTAAAATATCAATAAATAAAGACGGTAGTGTTACTGTAGAAGATGAAGGACGTGGAGTACCAGTAGGTAAACATAGTAGTGGTAAATCAACTCCTGAAGTAATATATACAGTACTACATGCAGGTGGTAAATTTGAAGAAGGAGGATACAAAGTATCTGGAGGACTTCATGGTGTAGGTGCATCTGTAGTTAATGCATTATCTAAATGGATGGATGTAATTATCAAAAGAGATGGTTATGAATATTCAATTAAATTTCATGATGGTGGTAAATTAAAAGAACCATTAACTAAATTAGAAAAAACAAGTAAAACTGGTACTAAAGTAACATTTATGCCAGATGATACAATTTTTTCAAGTACTCACTTTTCTTTCACAACAATATGTGAAAGAATGCAAGAATGTGCTTTTCTACTTAAAGGGTTAACAGTAGAAGTAGAAGATGTAGAAGATAATAAAAAAGAAGTATTCTTTTATGAAAAAGGATTAGAAGCATTTGTTAATTATCTAAATGATGGTAAAACAGCTCTTCATAAACCAGTGTTTTTTGAAGGAGAAAAAGATAAAATAAATGTAGAAGTAGCTTTACAATATACTGATACATATTCTGAAAACATTATATCGTTTGTTAATAATGTAAAAACAAATGATGGTGGAACTCATGAAGTAGGATTTAAAACAGCTATTACAAAAGTTTTTAATGACTATGCAAGAAGTAATGGTTATTTAAAACCAAAAGATAAAAACTTTGAAGGACCTGATACAAGAGAAGGTTTAACAGCTATTATAAGCTTACAAATACCTGAAAACTTGTTACAATTTGAAGGACAAACAAAAGGTAAATTAGGAACACCAGTAGCAAGAAATATAGTAGATAATATAGTTACCCAAAATTTACAATTTTTCCTTGAAGAAAATAATGAAATAGCTACTAAAATACTAGAAAAAATGGTAAAAAGTAGAAATGTAAGAGAAGCAGCAAGAAAAGCTAGAGATGAAGCTAGACAAGGGAAAGATAAAGGTAAAAAAGAAAAATTTACTAATGGTAAATTAACACCAGCTCAAACAAAGAATCCTAAAAAGAATGAATTATTCTTAGTCGAAGGGGATTCAGCAGGTGGAACTGCAAAAACTGGAAGAGATCGTAAATTCCAAGCAATATTACCACTAAGAGGTAAAGTATTAAATACTGAAAAAGCTAAATTAGATGAAATTCTTAAAAATGAAGAAATCAATACTATGATATATACAATAGGTGCTGGTATAGGTAGTGATTTCAACATAGAAGATTGTAACTATGATAAAGTAATAATAATGACCGATGCCGATGTCGATGGTGCACATATTCAAGTATTACTTTTAACATTCTTCTATCGTTATATGAAACCTTTAATAGAAAATGGCAAACTTTATATTGCAATGCCTCCTTTATATAAAATAAGTGCAGGGAAAGAAGAAAATTATGCTTGGACTGAAGAAGATCGTAAAATTTTACTAGAAGGAAAGTATAAAAATAAATCTTCTAAGACTCAAAGATATAAAGGTTTAGGAGAAATGAATGCCGAAGAATTAAGAGATACAACTATGGATCCAGATAAGAGAAGTCTAATAAAAGTAAGTATTTCTGATGCTTCATTAGCTGAAAAAAGAGTAAGCATTCTAATGGGTAATAAAGTAGAACCTAGAAAAGAATGGATAGAAGAAAATATAGATTTTACTTTTGAAGATAATTATGCAAACTAAAATTTGCATTTTCTTTTGTTTTGTGGTAGTATAATGGCCAAATGGAGGGGATTTTGTGAAAATTAATAAAGAAAAAATGATGGAATATATAGAAATTTTAAAGAAATTAGACATATATGACGCTAAATTAACAGATGATCAAATAAAGAAAATTCTTAATAAAAGTGATTTAAAAAGTGTTTTAGATGCTGTTTTTAAGAATGTAAAAAAAGGAACACCAATTGATATAAATGAATTTGATTTTTTAACAGCAGAAGAAACTGAAAATGCGGTAAACGATATAATAGTGTTCTATTTAACAGAATATAAAAACTGTGTTATTTTAAGTGATGATTTAGAATCAGAAGAAGAAGAGGAAATGAAAGAGTATGATACAAGTTTCTATTCATCAGATTCTGTACGTGCTTATTTAAAAGAAATAGGACAAGTTCCATTACTAACGCCTGAAGAAGAAAAAGATCTAGCTAGAAGAGTAAGAAATGGAGATAAAACTGCTAAAGAAAAACTTGTTGCTGCAAACTTAAGATTAGTTGTTAATACAGCTAAAAAGATTTCTAGAACAGAAAATGATTTTCTTGATTTAATACAAGAAGGAAATATTGGTTTAATGACAGCTGCAGAAAAGTTTGATCCTGAGTTAGGATATAAATTCTCAACATATGCGACTTGGTGGATAAGACAAGCTGTTTCAAGATATTACTGCAATTTTGGTAAGACTATTAGAATTCCAGTACATAGAATGGAAAAAGTAAATAAAGTGCTTAAAGCAGAACGTAAATTAACAATGCAATATGGAAGATATCCTACAAATGAAGAACTTGCTATATTCTTAGGAATGACAGAAGAAGAAGTAATGAACTTATATGTTATAAATGGAGATGTAAAAAGTTTAAATCAAAATTTATGTGATGCCGATGGTAATGCTGATGAAACTGAACTAGGAGATATGATTTCAAATGGAACAGAATCAGTATTTGAAGAAGTAGAAGCAAAATTCTTACATGAAGAAGTATCTACTGTTTTTGATGAATACATTGGTGAAGCTTTAGATAATATGAGAAAAGCAAAGAATTCTCATGACCAAAATAGAATAGCTACAGCTCAACGTGATTTAGAAAAAAGACAACGTGAAATAGAAGTAATAAAATTAAGAAACGGTTTCTATGGTGAAGTGTATACCTTAGAAGAAATTGGTCAAAAGTTTAATATAACTCGTGAAAGAGTAAGACAAATAGAAGCAAGATTTGAAATGAGAATTTTAAAAAATAGATTTAAAGCTAAAAAATTAGATGATTATGTAAAAACAAGAAAAAGATAAAAGATTTTTTAAATAAAAAATCTTTTTTTGTTGTCTAAATTAAAGATTAATCTTTCTTTTTATACATACAATAATTATAGAAAGGAGATAATATGTTTAATAATTTTAGTGAAGAAGCAAGAAAAGTAATAGTTACAGCAAAAGAAGAAATGAAAAATCTAAAACATCCATATGTTAGTAGTGAACATCTTTTATTAGCGCTTTTAAAAGATAAAGAAATAAGTTTAATTTGTGATAAATATCATTTAAACTATCAAAAATTAAAAAAAGAAATAATTAATATTATAGGTGTAGGAAAAACTGAAAGTTTATGGTTTTTATATACACCACTTTTAAAACAAATAATAGAATCTGCGATTATAGATAGTAAAGAACATAATATAGATGTTACTCCAAAACATTTATTTAAAGCTTTATTAGAAGAAAATGATGGTGTCGCACTTAGAATTCTTAGTGAACTTAATATTGATGTAGAAGGAATATTAAACGAAATAGATAATCCAATAAAACAAAAAAAGAAAAAACAAAAGAAACTTACACTATTAGATTATGGATATGATTTGAATCAAAAAGTACTAAATAATGAAATAGATCCTGTTATAGGAAGAGAAAAAGAAACAAAAAGAATATTAGAAGTACTATCTAGACGTTGTAAAAACAATCCAATACTAATAGGAGAAGCTGGGGTAGGTAAAACAGCTATAGTTGAAAATTTAAGCAAATTAATAGTTGATGGTAATGTGCCAAATAGTATAAAAAATAAAAGAATAATAAGTCTTAATATGTCTAATGCAGTCGCAGGAACTAAATATCGTGGTGAATTTGAAGAGAGAATGAATAAAATAATAAAAGAAGTAGAAGAAAATGATGATATTATATTATTTATAGATGAAATCCATACACTAGTAGGTGCCGGAGGAGCAGAAGGCGCTATAGATGCATCAAATATTTTTAAACCTGCACTTGCTCGTGGCAAACTTAGACTTATAGGAGCAACCACAATAGAAGAATATAAAAAATATATTGAAAAAGATAATGCTTTAAATAGAAGATTTCAAAAAGTAGAAATAAAAACACCAACTAATGAAGAAACTAAAAACATATTATTAAATATAAAAAAAATATATGAAAAATATCATAATGTAATCATAAATGATGACATTGTAAACTTAATTGTAGATTTATCAGAAAAATATATATATGACCGATTTGAACCTGATAAATCACTAGATATTTTAGATGAAGTATGCGCTAAAGTAAGCTTAAATGAAACAAAAGATACAATGAAAATAAAAAATTTGAAAGAAGAATTAAAAAAAATAAAAGAAAAAAAACATAATTTTATTATGCAAGATGACTATAAAAAAGCAAGTAAATATAAACAAGAAGAAAATAAAATTATGGATAAAATAAACAATCTAGAATTAGAAACTTATAACAAATCAGAAGTAACAGAATCTGATGTCGCAGAAATATTTCATTCTAAAACAAATATACCTGTTTATGAAATACTTAATGAAAATAAATTGATAATAAAAAATATAGAAGAAAAATTAAAAGCGGATATATTAGATCAAGACGAAGCTATATCTAAAGTTATAAATACAGTAAAAAAAATAAAGTTAGGATACAATGATAAAAATAAATGTCATTCATTTTTATTTGTTGGACCTAGTGGTGTAGGTAAAACAGCGCTTTCAAAAGATTTTGGGGAATGTTTGGTCGGCGAGAACAATATTATAAAGTTAGATATGAGTGAGTATAGTGAACCTCAAAGTATTAGTAAAATAATTGGAAGTTCACCGGGATATATTGGATATGATGATAATTATACTGTGTTAGAAATGATAAGAAATAAACCATATTCAGTTTTGATATTAGATGAAATAGAAAAAGCTTCAATGCCAGTTATTAATCTTTTTTATCAAATATTAGAAGATGGACAAATAAAAGATTCAAAAGGGAGAAAAATAAGATTTGATAATGTAACAATAGTTATGACTTCAAATGTTGGTTTTGAAGATATATATGTTGGATTTAAACATAAAACAAAAAATAATATAATGTCTAAGTTAAAAGAATACTTTAATCTTGCTTTTATAAATAGAATAGATGAAATAGTAATATTTAATAAATTAAATGAATCATCTATAGAAAAACTAATTAGAAATAAAATAAGTGATTTAAAAAATAAATATAGAAATGTAAATATAAATATTAATAAAAAAGTAGTTAATCAAATAATAGAAAAATCAAATTATAATGAATTTGGTGCTAGAAAAATAGAAAAAATAATAAAAGATGATATTGAAAATATCGTTATTGATAAATTAATAAATAATGAAGAAAAAATAAATATTGATTCTATTTGTACAATAAAAAACTGATCTATGATCAGTTTTCTTTTAATGTTGGAATAGAACTTTCTAAGTCAGTAGAGTTAGGTTCAGTACCTTTAATATAATACATTATACTAGCGTTTTTTGTTTTAGAAGTTGCTAATTCTCCTGTAATAGGATTTACCATAACTCCAACAACATTACGTGGTTGTTCATACCAATGTTCCTTTTTATCTTTAAGGTAGTTTTCAATAATTTGTACCCACATATTTTTTAAAATTGCTCCATCCTTGTCAGTAGTATTGTTGTTATTATCATAACCAAGCCATCCTCCAACAACAACGTCAGGATTATAACCAAAGATTAAATGATCTGTATCAGTTGTACCAGTTTTAATCGCATATTTTTTAGTTATTTTAGATGAAATACTCATACATGTTGGATAGTTATAATCTATTAAATTTTTATTATAACAATTTGATAATAACTCATTTAAAATATAAGTTGTATTTTTATTAAGTATTTCTTCATTATCATTTTTATATTTATATAAAATATTTCCATTCATATCTTCAACTTTATTAATAAAATGAGGTGTGACTTTATTACCATAACTTGCAAAAGTACCATAAGCTTTCATCATTTGTAAAATATTTATTTCTTCAGTACCAAGTGCTAAAGAGGGAATAGGAGCTAGTTTAGATGAAATACCAAGTCTTTTAGCAAAATTAACTAAGTTTTCTTCTCCTAAAAATAAATGAGTTTTAACAGCAAATATATTATCGGAATAAGATAAAGCAGCAGCAAGTGTAATAGGTTTGTCAGCATATAAATTCCCATAATTTTTAGGACTATAAGTTTTGTTATTAGAAAAAGTAAAAGTAGTTTTTTGACTAGTAAATGTAGTAGTAGAAGTAAACCCATTTTCTAATGCACTGTAATAAAGTAAAGGCTTCATAGTAGAACCAACTTGTCTTTTAGAATGAATAACTCTATTAAATTGACTAGTATTATAATTTTTACCACCAGCAATTGCTACAATATTACCGCTTTTAGGTTTCATTATAACTAAAGCTGTTTCTAGTTTACTGTCTTTTAAATTATTCTTAATAGCATCATCTATTATATTTTGAGCATTAGGATCATAATTAGTATAAATCTTAAGTCCACCTGTTTTTAAGAAAGTTTTAGGTATATTATCAATAGATTTTAATTCATCTAAAACAGCATCCTGATAAAACATGGCAGTAGATGATGTTCTTTCATCTTTAATACCACTATATACTAATTCAGTATTTATTGCTTTCTTTTTATCTTTCTTAGAAATATATCCTTCTTTTTCCATAGAATTTAAAATAAGCTTTTGTCTTTCTTTAGCTTTTTTAGGATGTTTAATAGGTGCATAATTAGAAGGTGACTTAGGAATACCTGCTAATATAGAAGCTTCAGCTAAAGTCAAATCTTTAGCTTTTTTATTAAAGTAGTATTTACTAGCGTTTTCTATTCCATATATTCCACCATAATTAATAGTATTTAAATATCCTTCTAATATTTCATCTTTAGAGTAATGAGTTTCTAATCTAATTGTTAACCAAGCTTCTTCTATTTTCCTTGACCATTTTTTATCAAAATTAAGAAATAAGTTTTTCGCATATTGTTGAGTAATAGTAGAAGCTCCTTGTACATTTTTTCTTCTTTTGATATTTGTTATCATGGCTTTACCAATTCTTAAATAATCAAAACCTTTATGTTTATAAAAGTTTTTATCCTCGATACTTATTGTCGCATTTATAAGGTTAGGGGATATATCTTTTAATTTAACCCAGTTAGTATTATTACCCGTAAATAATTCTTTATTTTTATCATATAAATAATATCCATTAGCTGAATTAATTGCTAATTTATTAGAGACTTTCGCATAAGCGTAAATGCCTATAAAAAAGGCAATTATAACTAATATAAAAACTATAAAATATTTAAGTATTTTTTTAATAGTAATCACCTCATTATAATTATTATTAGAAAAATATTAAAAAATATAACTAGTTTTAAAAAAGTAAAAAAAATAGTTGCAATTCCAGCACATCTATATTATAATTATGCAGGAATGGAGTAACAATGCCAAAGATAAGAATAAATACAATAATTAAAACAGAACAAGAATTGATAGAACAAGATTATGATGCTATTATGACAAATAATCAAATAAAGTATAAAGACCAAAATGGTACAGTTTCTATCAGTTTGTTTGATGAATGTATAAAAATAAATAGAGATAATTTAGAACTAAATTTCAAAGAAAAAGAACATACTAAGGGTCAAATGACTTTAGAAAAAAACGTTCTATCTTTTAATATTTATACAAATAAATTAATAAAAAATGATAAAATGATAGAAATAGATTATAATATTGAAGGACAAAATATTAATTATAAACTAAATAAAAAGTAGGTGAATTATGATAATAGAAATTTTAAGCGATATAGTAAAATCTGCATTAAAAGAATTAAATTATGATTGTGATTCAAAAGTAGTTAAATCAAATAGACCAGATTTATGTGACTATCAATTTGATGGAGTATTTAAATTAGCGTCAATTTATCATAAAAATCCAGTAGAAATTGGAGAAGAATTGGTTTCAAAAATAAATGAATTAGATAATTTTGAAGATAAATTTAAAGAAGTAACATTTGTAAAACCAGGATTTGTTAATATAAAAATAAGTGATAAATTAATAAATGAAGTATTAACTAAAATGAATGAAAATCCTAAATTTAATATAGAACAAAAAAATGATGAATTATTCTTCTTAGATTACGGTGGATATAATATTGCTAAACCACTTCATATTGGTCATTTAAGACCATCCATAGTAGGAGAATCAATAAAAAGATTAATTGAATTTAAAGGATATAAAACAATCAGTGATGTTCATTTAGGTGATTTTGGATTACAAATGGGACAAGTAATCTATGGAATAAAAAGAGATGGTTTAAGTGCCTCAGATATTACAATTGATTACTTAAATAAAATATATCCTGAAATAAGTGGTTTATGTAAAGAAAATGAAGAAATAAAAGAAGAATGTGGAAAAATCACTAAAGATTTACAAGATGGAATAAATGAAGAATATACTGCATATTGGAAAAAAATAATGGAAGTTTCTATTGATGATGTAAAAGAATTATGTGATTATTTAGGTATTACTTTTGATATGTGGTGTGGAGAATCTGATGCATATAAGTATTTAGATAAAGCAGAATCTTTATTTAATGAAAAAGGATTACTAAAACAAAGCGAAGGCGCAACTATTATCGAAGTAGGGCGTGAAACAGATAAAAAAGAAATCCCACCAGTAATATTTAAAAATTCAAAAGGTGCTTACCTTTACCCATCAACTGATATAGCAACTATAATAGAACGTGTAGAAAAATATAATCCAGATCATATAATATATGTTACAGATTTTAGACAAGCACTACACTTTGAACAAGTATTTAGAGCTTGTGATAAAGCAGGTATTATTAATTATGATTCATTAGAACATAATTATAATGGTACAATTAATGGTAATGATGGAAAACCTTATAAAACAAGACAAGGTGGAACACCAAAACTAAGAGATTTAATCTCTAATGTTAAAGAAACATTCATATCTAAAAAAGAAGAAAACAAAGATATGAAAAGTGAAGATATTGATAAGATAGTAAATGCAATTATTAAATTTGCTGATTTACAAAACAATCGTGAAAAAGATTATATATTTGATATTGATAAATTTAGTGATGTTGTTGGAAAAACAGGACCATATATTTTATATACATATTTAAGAATTAATAAAATAATTGAAAATAAGGAAACAACTACATTAAATGACATAATATATAATGATTATGATAGAAATCTAAGATTAAAATTATTAGAATTAGAATCATCAGTTAATGAAGCATTTAAGTATAGAATGCCAAGTTATGTCGCAGACTATCTATATGATTTATGTGTTACTGTTAATTCATTCTATCAAAATAATCATATTAATAATGAACAAGATATAGAAAAACAACAAAATTATATTTATATATTAAAATTAACAAATAGAATAATAAAAGAAATGTTAAATATACTTATTATTGACATACCAAGTGTAATGTAATTAGGAGGATTAATATGAAAATTAAAGATATGCCAATTGAAGAATTAGAGATGATGTCACTTACAGATATCACATATATGATTTTAAAAGAAAAGAAAAAACCTATGACTACAGCTGATTTATTTAAAGAAATAAGTAAGCTACTAGATTTATCTGAATCTGATTTTGCTTCTAAAATAGGTGATTATTATACTTCATTAAATATTGATAAAAGATTTGTCCTTTTAGAAAATAACAAATGGGATATATGCGATAATCATTCAGTAGAAATCGTTATGGATGAAGAAGAGGAAGAAGAAGTAGAAGAGGAAGAAGTAATCGAAGAAGAAACTGAAGAAGAAGAAAATATTGATGAAATATTAGATGATGATGATATCGAAGATGACTTAGAAGAATTATCAATCATAGAAGATGAAGAAGAAGATGAATAAAAACTGTCAATTGACAGTTTTTATTTTATATATTCCTCTAACGTTAAGTTATGTTTATATATGTATTTAGAAGCTTTTTTACCTACGTAGCGGTAGTGCCAAGGTTCATATTTAAATCCTGTTATATTTTCTTTTCCTTTAGGATATCTTAATATAAATCCATATTTATAACAGTTTTTAATCATCCATTTAAATTCTTTAGTTTCTTCAAATTTATTGTAATCTTTATTAGAGCCTTCAACATCAAGAGCTAATCCTGTTTGATGTTCAGAATGTCCTGGTAGGGCACTGCATTTTGAAGCATAATAACTTCCTTTTTCTTTAACATAGTATTTGTATAATTTTTTTTGATATGTATAACTTCTATACCCTGATACAGCTAGAATAATATATCCTTTTTTTCTAGCTGCTTTACTTAATTCATAAAAAGATAAAGCTGCTTCTTTTTTTAAGTATTTTTCATCATGTGAATAATTTAAATCTAATTTAATAAGATCTTTTGGTATGAAGTTTTTTTTAAGTTTATTTTTTTTATTAACAAGCGCTAATTTATCATTTGGATTATCTATATAGTTTACTTTATCTGTACAACCAACAGATAATATTATAAATAATATAATTAATATTCTTTTCATATTAAATTATATGTAAAAAAAAAGAATAGTGTTACTATTCTGATTCTACTGTTTCATTTGCTTTTTTTCTTAAAGATCTGATTTCTCTTGCACTTAATACAACTTTTTCACCATTTTCAAGTGTTACTTTTTGTAAATTTGGTTTTTGAGCGTGTCTAGTTGCTCTTAATGAATGTGATCTTCTATTACCAAATAGTGGTTTTTTTTCTGTAGCTTTTCTTGCCATAACAAATCCCTCCCATAATTTAGAATTTTTGTCTCATGCTTATTAACTTTATCATATTTTTGCTTATAAGTCAATTGTTTCAAGGCTAAAACTACATTTTTTCAAATTTAATTATAAATAATTTATCTACACTAACGTTTAATGCTTTAGATAGTTTTAATATTACAGTTAAAGATACATTTTTATATTCCTTGTTAGATTCTATTTGTTTGATATAAGAAATACTTAAATCTGACTTTTCTGCTAACTGTTCTTGGGTTAAATTAGCTTTTTTTCTATAATACTTAATATTTTCTTTAAAAGTATTATACTGTTCATTTAATAAATTATTTGTAATCATAAAACCACCTAATTTCCAAATATTACCATTTTTTTAATTTTATAACGAATCACATGAAAAGACAGTACACTAATAGTGAACCTATGCTATAATTAAATAGGTGGTAATATGAAGACAAAATTAAAAATAACAAGAGAACAAAATAAATATACATCTTTAGAAATAGCTAATAAGTTAGGTATTTCTAAATCATTTTATTCACAATTAGAAAATGGGCATAGAAGATTAACATATGATATGGCTTTAAAAATAGCTAAAATTTTTAAAACAAGACCTGATGAATTATTCTATGATGAATATATAAAACATTTAAGAAAATAAGTTGACTAAAAAATATTATTATTATAAAATAATATCATAGGAGGATATATGAAAAAGGTATTAATAATATTTGTTTTAGCACTATGTGTTACAGGGTGTGGGTGTAAAAGAAAAAATAAAGATAATTATCCAAAGTTACCTGATACAGTTAACTATGATATTTCAAAAAAACAAACTGTAGATGGTATTGTATTTGATAATATAGTAGTAATTAAAAATGAAAATGGAATGACTCATTTTAGAGCTAATATAACTAACAGTAATAAATCAAACTATAGTATTAAAAGTGTACATGTTACTTTTAAAAATAAAAAAGGTAAAGAAATTACAACTTTAGTTCCATATATTGAAACTAAATTAAAACCAAATGAAGTAAAACGTATAACAGCAACTACAGCTGAAGATTTAAGTAAAGCTGTTAAAGTTACTTTTGATATAAAAAATTAAATCCTATTTAGGATTTTTTTCTATTATTTAATACTTTTTTGTGTTATTATATTAGTAGGTGGTAATATGACTAAATTAATAAGATTATTAGTAATATTGATAGTTTTATATTTTGGAATTGAATTAATGTTTATTAATTTAAATAAAGGGCATGTAATTGAATATAAAATAAAAACAGATAATAAAAGATTTGAAGTTAAAGAAGTTTATTCTAGAAAGAAAAGAAATGAAATAGATAACTATTATTTTGAAATAAAAGTAGATGATGATATTTTTGTATATCAAACGTATAAAGATTATAAAAAAGCTAATTATATAATTAAAAAAATAGATTATTTTGAAGGTGATAAGTATAAATGTATTTCACTAATTGGTAAGAATAATCTTTATATTAGTGATATCTTATGTAAAAAAGATAATATTGAATATTTTTATAGTAGTATAAAAGGTGAAGATAAAAGTTTAGATAAATATGTTTCAAAACTTAATAATTATGAAGTAAAAAAAGATAATCTAAAAAGTAAAATAGATGCTTCACCGGTAACTTTATATGATGATAATATAGTAGATGATCATTATATTGTTTTACAAAATTATAAAGGTGTATATTTAATAAATAAAGATGATAAGATTAGAAATATAACAATCTTTGATAATGATGTTTATGAACAAGAAGCAGCAATCTTATCTGGTAAAAATTATGTAATTGCTGACTATGATCAGGATTTTAAATTTCATGAATTTTATAGTGTAAATATTTTAAATGGTAAGAAAAATACAGTTATATCAAATGATGAGATTTCATTAGAATCATATATGCAAGGAGCAATTGATAATGATGTATACTTATTTGATAAATCAGATAAAAAACAATACCGTATAAATATAAAATACGATACTGTATCTGTAAGTGGAAAAGCTAGTGAAGGAATACAAGTTTATGAAAATGATAAATTTAAAATAGGCAGTGCATATGATTCTGCTAAAGAACACGTTTCTTTTAATAAATATTCAGCTAAGAATACATTTAATAAAGAAACTTATAGTAAAGTAGATAAAGTAGGTAATAAATTATCTGGATATTATTATTTATATAAACAAAATGGTAATGCTTATGATGTATATAGAGTAAATGTTCAAAATAAAAATGTTTTAGTATATTTATTTAGTACTACTTCATTAGAAACATATTATGATTCTGATTATGTTTATTTTAAATCAAATTCAGCTATTAAATATTTTAATCAAGATGTTGGAATTAAAACATTACTAAAAGATAGTGAAATGAAATTTAATAAAACATTAAGTTATGGTTTATATGTAAAGTAACATAAGAATAAAGATGCATATAATAAATAAGAGGTGATTATATGTATCAAATATATCAATTAAATATGGGTGAAACTTTAGAAAGTGTTGCTAAAAAAATTGGTATTGATATATCAGAATTAAGAAGATTAAATGGCATTGGCGATAATGCAGTTGTTAGTGTAGGAAGTTATATTGTGATTCCTAAAGAAAAAGAAAATAAAAAATTTAATACATATATTGTAAAAAGAGGAGATACAATATATGAAATTGCAAGAGCTAATGGTATTGATTATAATACTTTATTAGCTATTAATGGATTAAACGTTAATGACTATATTTATCCAGAACAAGAAATTCTAATTCCTAATGTAAGAGTTTATGTTACAAAAGAAAGAGAAACTATTGGAGAAATACAAGAAAAATTAAATTTAGATTTAGATAAAATAAAAGACTTATACTTGATTAGTGATCAAACAATTTATTATTAAATAAAAGACTTAAGTCTTTTTTTTTATTCAAAAATATTATATAATTAATAATGGGAGGTACATATGAAAAAATTATTAATACTAGTGGCAACATTTTTTATCATATTTTCTACAGGATGTTTAAAAAGTGTTGATTTAAAAGAAATATCATATGATGAATTAGCTAATAAGATATCTGCTAAAGATTCATTTGTTTTATATGTTGGTTCCTCATCTTGCAGTCATTGTGCATCTTTTAGACCTAAATTAGAAAAAGTGATGACTAAGTATAAATTAGAAGTGTATTATATAGATATGGCTAACTTATCTGGTTCTAAATACAATGCAGTAATGGAAAAAGTAGATGGAGCAGGAACACCAACTACAGTTTATATAGAAAAAGGTAAAACTAAGACAAGTCCTCGTATTGAAGGAGATAGTACTAAAGAAAATATAATAGATTTTTTTAAAGAAATAAATTATATAAAAGGAGAATAATATGTTTAGTGTAATAAATAATTATGGAGAAGATTTAACAAAAAAACAATATGTTACAAATCCTGCAATTGCTAGGGAAGAAGAAATAAAAAAACTAATAATGGTTTTACTTACTCCAGATAAATCTGCATTATTAACAGGTAAAGCTGGTATTGGTAAAACAGCTATTGTAGAAGGTTTGGCATATATGATTCAAAATAATAATGTGCCAGTTATATTACAAGGTTATAGTGTTGTAAAGATTAATTCAACTAATTTATTAGGTAAAGTTGTTATTGATGGTAAAGAAGAAATGGTTATTAATCTATTAGTAAATGAATTAAAAAGCCTTGGTAAAATAATACTATTTATTGATGAAGTTCATACATTGATGGGTAGTAGAGAAGAAGGGCCTATGGATTTAGCTAATATTTTAAAACCAGCACTAGATCGTGGTGATATTAAAGTAATAGGTGCTACAACAACTGAAGAATATAGTACATACATTATAAAAGATAGAGCATTTCTTCGTAGATTTGAAAGAATAGATGTTGCAGAACCTGATGAAAAAACAACAGTAGAAATATTATATAAATCATTACCTCGTATTGAAAAACAAACAGGAATTAAAATGAAATATAATGAATATGTTAATACTATGCTTATAGAATCTATTGTAAGTGCAACTTCTGAATTTAAAAGAGTTTATGGACTTGCAGCAATGTATCCTGATGTAGCATTTTCTGTTTTATCAGCCGCATTCTCACAAGCTTTATACCAAAACAAACAATATGTAGATATACTTGATGTATATAATGCTATTAAAAATAGTAAAAGAATATATCCAGATAGTATTGTAAAAGAGTTAAAAGCATTTAGAGAAAAATATGAAGACGTTTGTAAATCAGAAAATATTATTCTTCCTGTTGTAACAATAGATGAAGTAGAGAATAATGAAGAAAACTATTAAGGAGATGATTTGATGAGACAAATACCATTAAAGAATTATTTATTAGTAATAGTAATATTAGTAGCTACTTTTTTTGCTACATTAAGTATTGTGGATAAATTTAAAGATGAAGATTCACAAGAAAAAACAATGACTATTGAAGAAATAAAAGAAAATGAATTAGATAATTATTTAACTGAAAGACAAGAAGCAATTATTTATATTTCTTCTAATAAGAAAGATGAAGAAATAAATAAGAAAGTTGATAAATATATCAACAAGAAAAATCTAGTAGAAAAAGTAATATACTTAGATAAAGATGAATTAAGTGAAGATTTTGATAATCAAATGAAAACAAAATATAAAAAAGAAATTAATACTAATACTCCAAACTTAGTTGTTTTCTCAAATAGAAAAATAACTAAAGTAGTAAAAATAGTAAATCACAGAACAGTTAATGTTATATTATCTAAAGTTGGAGAACTAAAATGATAAATGTAGTTTTGTTTGAGCCTGAGATTCCTGGTAATACAGGAAATATCATGAGAACATGTGCTGGTACTAATGTAAAACTTCATTTAATAAAACCATTAGGTTTTTCACTAGAAGAAAAATATATAAAAAGAAGTGGAGCTAATTACATAGATAACTGTGATTATACTTTATATGAAAATTTTGAAGACTTTAAAAGTAAAAATGAAGGAGAATATTATTTCTTAACAAGATATGGTAGAAAACCACATACTTCATTTGACTATAGTGATAAAAGTAAAAATATATATTTAATATTTGGTAAAGAAAGTAGTGGAATACCTAAAGAATTATTAAAGGGTCAATTAGATCATTGTATGAGAATTCCTATGACTGATAAAATACGAGCTCTTAATCTTTCTAATACAGTTGCTATAATGGTATATGAAGTATTACGTCAAAGAAATTATGATGGATTACTTTTTGAAGAACCATTTAAAGGCGCAGATTATTTAGAAAAATAACTTGTCAAAACTAATAATTCATGATATTATTAATTAAAGAATAAGGAGGACTAATTATGATGGAGTTCATAAATGATAATTATGTGTGGTTAATCATAGCAGCAATAGTTATGTTGCTTGCTATTATAGGATATATAGCTGATAAAAATGGATTGATAGAAGATAAACCAAAAGAACAAAAAAAGGAAAAAAAAACAAAAGAAGCGCCAGTAGTGGAAGAGGTAGAAAATCCACTACCAGAAGTACAACCAGTGGAGGAAATAGAAAATCCAGTTCCAGAGGTACAACC
>CAMOVA010000013.1 GCA_946626905.1 uncultured Bacillota bacterium
CTCTAATAATAAAATAATCATAATTAAACTAATCAATAAATATGTTTTCTTCATAGTACCACCTATATTAAATTATACAAAAAATAAAGAATAAATTCAATTATTCTTTATTTATCTCTTAATTCAGCTCCTGTTTTTAAAACAGAGTCAATTATTTTATTAAATACTTCCATTACTTCTTCTTCAGTAAGTGTTCTATTATTATCATTAAATGTTAATGAATAAGCTAAAGACTTTTTACTTTCATCTATTTTATCACCAGTATATATATCAAATAATTCTACATTTGTTAATAATCTACCACCTGTTTTTTTAATTATTTTTTCTATATCTCCTGATAAAACATTTTTATCTACCACAAAAGCAACATCTTTAGATATAGCTGGGAATTTTGGAATATCTTTATATGACATTTTACTAGATTTATTTTCAAGAACTTTAGTTAAATCTAATTCCATAACGTAAACATCATCTTTAGTAACACTTGGATGAATTTTTCCAATTACTCCAACTTTCTTACCTTGAAGTTCAATACTTGCTGCTTGACCTGGATGTAATTCATTTGGAATATCTTCTTGAACTAATCTATATCTATTATTATATCCAAGATAATCCATTAATTCTTCTAAAACACCTTTTAAATGATAAAAATCTACCTTTGTTTTAGTTATATCTAAATAATAATTTCCTGTCATAAGAACAGCTAATTTAGTATTTTCTTTATATTCATCATCTTCTTTATAGAAACCTTTACCTATTTCAAAAATACATATATCTGTTTGATTATGAGATTTATTATAATTATATATTTCTTTTAGTGAATATATTAAACTATAACGTAATGTATTTCTATCTTCACTCATAGGATCTGCTAACGATATTGAAGTAAATGAATCAGTTGTAAATTTATGAACTTCATCTTTTGGTATTAATGAATAACTTAATGTTTCATTTAATCCTAATGAAACTAATTTATTTCTTATTTCTCTTTTTGTTTTATTATAAGAACCTGCGATTACATTTAATTTAGGTTGTTTACCTTTAATGTTATCCATACCATATATTCTTCCTACTTCTTCTATTAAGTCTTCTACTATACTTATATCTATTCTTCTTGTAGGAATAACTACATTCATAGTTTCATCTTCATTAGTAACTTTAAATCCTAATGATTTGAAAATATCAATTACTTCATCTAATTTTAATTCTATTCCTAAAACCCTATTAATTTTTGATAAAGTTATTTCTATTTCTTTTGATTTTATATCAAGATTTTTATATTCAATTAATCCACCAACTACTTCTGCATCTGCATATTTTTCTAGTAAATTACAACATCTGTCAATTGCCATATAAGTTCTAGCTGGATCTAATCCTTTTTCAAATCTATTAGATGCTTCACTTCTAAGAATTTTTTTAGAAGTTTTTCTTACTTTGATATTATCAAAAATAGCTGATTCAATTATTATATTTTTAGTATTATCAGTAACCTCTGTAGATAAACCTCCCATAACACCAGCAAGTCCTACAGCTTCTTCTTTGTTTGAAATTACTATATCTTCATTAGATAATGTTCTTAGATTATTATCTAATGTTTTTAATTCTTCTAAATCATTTGCTTGTCTTACGATTAAAGTATCCCCTAATAAATCAGCATCATAGAAATGTAATGGTTGTCCTACTTCTAACATAACATAATTAGAAATATCTACAACATTATTAATTGGTCTAATACCAGATGCGATAAGTCTATTTTTAATAAAATCTGGACTTTCTTTTATAGTTACATTAACAACTTTTTTAGCTAAAAAAAGTGGACAAGCAGGTGTATTTACTTCTACTTTAAAACTATCTTTAATATTATCTTTATTCTCTTTAAATGATAAATCAATATCTTTAACAGGTAATTTATATATAGCTCCTAATTCATAAGCCATTCCTAAAATACTAAGTAAATCGCCTCTATTTGATGTTAATTCAAAATCAATAACTTCGTCATCTAATCCCATAACTTTAATTGGATCTATTCCAACTTCAGTATCTATAGGTAACTCATGAATACCTTCTTTATCTTTTTGATCTAAAAATTTATTATCTAATCCTAATTCTGCTTTAGAACAAAGCATTCCGTTTGATTCAACACCACGAATTTGTCCTTTTTTGATTTCTATTCCTGGTAATTTAGCACCTGCTTTAGCAACAATAACTTTTAAACCTTCTCTTACATTAGGTGCGCCACAAACAATATTTAAAACTTCTGTTCCAATATTTACTTTGCAAACGTGTAAATGATCACTATCAGGATGTGGAAGACATTCAATAACTTCACCAGTAATTAAACCTGTACAATTTATTAAAGCTTCAGCACTATCATATTCATTTCCAACACCAGTCATTGCTTCTGCAATTTCAGTAATTGTTAATTTGTCATCTAAATCAATATAATCTTTAACAAATTTTCTACTTAATTTCATTACTCAACATCCTTTCTATCAAATTGTTTTAAGAATCTTATATCATTACCATAAATAGTTCTTATATCAGGAATGCCATATTTAAACATAGCAAATCTGTCTATTCCAGTCCCAAAAGCAAATCCTTGATATTTTTTAGAATCATATCCACTCATTTCTAATACATTAGGATGAACCATTCCCGCACCTAATACTTCAATCCATCCTGTTTGTTTACATAAATTACATCCTTTTCCTCCACATTTAAAGCAAGAAACATCTACTTCAACAGAAGGTTCTGTAAATGGGAAATAACTTGGTCTAAATCTTACTTCAGTTTTTTCGCCTAATATTTTTTTACAGAATAATTCTAAAGTTCCTTTTAAATCTGCCATTGATATATTTTCATCAATTACTAGTCCTTCTATTTGCATAAATTGATGAGAATGAGTAGCGTCTTCATCTCTTCTATAAACTTTTCCTGGACATACAATTCTTATTGGACCTTTTTCAGTATGTTCTTCCATAGCTCTTACTTGAGCAGTTGAAGTTTGACTTCTTAACAAATAATTTTCATATTCATTTTCTAAATAGAAAGTATCTTGTGCATCTCTAGCAGGATGTCCTACTGGTAAATTTAATTTTTGGAAACAATTTTCATCACTTTCTATTTCTGGTCCATCATATACTGTATAACCCATTGAAACAAATAGATCTTCAAATTCTTCTACCATTCTACTCATAGGATGTTTACTTCCTCTTTTTACTTTTTTACTTGGTAAAGTTATATCAATAGTTTCATTTTTTAATTTTTCATTTAAAACTTCATTTTCTAATTGTTCTTTTAACGAATCAAATAAACTATTAACTTCTAACTTAAAAGCATTTAATTTCATACCATATTCTTTTTTTTCTTCAACAGATAAATCTTTCATTTTTGATGAAAGTTCATTTACAGGTCCTTTTTTTGATAAATACTCAACTTTTAAATCATTAAGTTCTTTTAATGTTTTAATATTATTAATTTTTTCTTTAATTTCTTGTAATAAACTATCCATTTTATCACCCTTTCAATAAAAAAAGCATCCTTAGATAAGGACGCATTTCGCGTGGTACCACCTTAATTTGTACTCAAAACTATAACGCGTTACCGGTATAAACAGCTAGAAGGTGAATTCATAAAAGATTAATACTTATTTCCACCAACCATAAGCTCTCTTTAATTAATTACTTTTATTACTATTTCTTCATCATCGCTTTTTCTAAATAATTATAACATAATTGCTATATTTTATCAATGTTATTTTTAGAATAAATTTCTTTACTTACAACCTTTGAATTCTTTTTCATATACTCTCTTTGTAAATAATCATAATAAGTTCCTGGAGTTAAAATCCCATAAAACTTAAATGAATCAGATAATGCACTATTTACAATACGATTAGCTAGTGTAACACAATTGTTACCAAGAATAAAATATATTTTATATTTAGTCTTTTTAAATTTATAAAAATCTGCTTTAGTTGCTTTATACAAACGAGCAGAATAATCATTTTGCTTTTTATCTTTTACAAATATAGCATCATCCCATGGCTTTAATTCATTCATAAGTTTATCAATATTATCTCTTATTTTTTTATCTTCTCTAGCACTTAATTTAATACCAAATACAAATAAAGTCTTTTTTTGATCTTCTATTGAAAACTTAATATATTCTTTTTTATTTTTTGTTTTAAATATAACACCACTACCAAATAATTCATGAAACTTTCTAGTATCTTTATCATAATTACCAAATGATAAAATCTCACCTTTATAACATATATCCATATGTCCTAATCTTCCATACCCTGATTCAGTAACATGAATAATTATTTGTAAATCAGTTTCTTCTTGTTTTTTATTTAAAGTATAACTACTTTTTTTATCTCTATTTATTGTTTTATTAATTCTAGTTAAAACAGATAATGGTATAAAAACATCTATAATACTTGGAAGCGATATTCTAAATTTCATAAATCTTTTTGAATGTTTAACTTCCAAATAATCAAATATAAATGTAATTCCTATTAATATGCAGTAAATACCAAGCATAGTTAAAAAATCTTTTAAATGAAAAATTGGTCTTAAAAGAACTGTAATTCCTACTGTAAAATACAATATTCCATTAAAGAAATCCCTAAACCAACCTTTACTTTTATTAATTTTAATTATAATAAAATTAATAAAATAAATAAGAGCATTACCTATCGCATATATTGAAAAAATAATTGGAACAATTGCGATTGCATACTCATTAAAAATAAAAGCAAAAAAAGCTAATATTACATTAATTATTTTTAAAAACAATTTAAAATCCAATTTAGGTTTTTTTATCAAAAAGCCAAATAAATCTTTCATTGTAATTAAAATCATAACTATTAATACTATATTAGCAACACTTATATACAAATTTACACTTCCAACTAATACGATTATTCCTAATATAATTAATGATAATCCTATAATTAGAAAACTATTTTTATTAAATTTATCCATAGTACCACCAAACAATAAAATTATATCATAAATACACAAAAAAAGAAATTATAAGTACTTATTAATTTCTTTTCTATTATTATCAAATTCTGTATTATCTAAAGCTTCAAATAATTTCTTTTGTTCTTTAGAAAGTTTCTTAGGAATAATCACATCTATAACAATATACATATCACCTTTAGAATGTGAATTTAACATTTGAATTCCTTTTCCTTTTAAACGATGTTTATCACCTGTTTTAGAACCAGCAGGTATTGTTAATTTAATACTTCCATCTAAAGTAGGAACATCAATTTTAGAACCTAAAACTGCTTCAGTTATAGTTATTGGTAATCTTAAGTATATATCAAAGTCATCTCTTTCAAATAATGGGTGTTCTTTAACAATAAATTCAATATAAACATCACCATTAGGTCCACCATTTATGCCAGCAGAACCTTTTTCTTGTAAACGTAAACGGTTACCTGTATCTACACCTGCAGGAATTTTTACCTCTAATGTTTTATTAACATCTATTCTTCCTGTTCCGCGACACTTAGAACATTTATTATCAAATGTATGTCCTGTACCACCACATGATGAACAAGATGTTCTTGATTGAAATACTCCAAATAAAGTTCTTTGTTCAATTGTTTCTACACCAGAGCCATGACATTTAGAACAAGTTTTTTCACCATGTCCACCTTTACCACTACAATCTGGACATTTATCAGAAGTATTTACTTTTATTTCTTTAGAGCATCCAAATACAGCCTCATCAAAAGATAAATTCATTCTTATTAATGAGTCTTCACCACGACGCGCTCTAGTTGTAGATTTACCTCTTGAACCAAAACCAAATCCACCACCAAATAAATCTTCAAATATATCAGAAAAATCAAAATCACCAAAATCAAAACCACCAGCACCCGCTCCATTAGAAGAGAATGCAGAATGTCCAAATTGATCATATTGACTTCTTTTATTAGAATCAGATAAAACAGCATAAGCTTCTTGGGCTTCTTTAAATTTTTCAGCTGCATCTGGTTCTTTTGAAACATCTGGGTGGTATTTCTTTGCTAATTTACGAAAGGCAGATTTAATTTCTGCTTCAGTAGCATTTTTTGATACACCAAGAACTTCATAATAATCACGTTTTTCCATACTACTTCACCTATTTTTCATTATATATTTTTCTAAATTCATCTATAGTTTCATCAAACATTTTAACGGCACTTTCTATAACTTCACTTTTTGTTATATCAATACCTGCTAATTTTAATTCATTTGCTGGATAATCACTTCCACCTGAACTTAAAAACTTAATATAGTTTTCTAAAGCTCCTTCTTTGTTATCTAAAATATTAGTAACTATATAGGATGCACAAGAAAGACCAATCGCGTACTTATAAACATAAAAATTATAGTAGAAATGAGGTATTCTTTCCCACTCATATTTTATTAAATCATCTACCACTACATTTTTACCAAAATATTTTTTATTTAATTCATAATACTTATTCGATAATAACTCATTTGTTAATATTTCGCCTTGTTCTTTTAAAGCGTGCATATCACGTTCAAATTCAGCAAACATAACTTGTCTATAAATTGTTCCTGTATATAGACCCATCATATAATCTAAAATGTATAATTTTTCTTTATTATCTTTCGAATTATTTAATAAATATCTACAAAGTAATAATTCATTAACTGTAGATGCCACTTCAGCCACAAATATCTTATAACTAGAATTACTATAATTATTATTCTTACAAGATAAATATGTATGAACTGAATGTCCTAACTCATGAGCTAGTGTTGAAACATCATCAAGTTCACCTTCAAAATTCAAAAGCAAGAATGGATTAGTATCATAAAATCCTGAAGAATATGCTCCTCCTCTTTTACCCACATTATTATATACATCAATCCATTTTTCATCAAAAGCTTTATTAATTATCTTTAAGTAATCTTTACCAAGTGGTTCTAAAGCCTTTAAAACAATTTCTTTAGCTTCTTCAAAGGTATATTCTTTTTTACATTCTTGTACTAATTCAACATAGATATCATATAAATGTAATTCTTTAAGATTTAAAACATCTTTTTTTAAATCATAATATTTATAAATTGTTTTTAAATTTTTATTAACTGTATCAATTAAATTATTATATACATCAACATCAATATTATCATTAAAAAGTGCAGCTTCTAAAGAAGAATTGAATTTTTTAATTTTAGCCATATCTGTTAAACATTCAATATTTCCTTTAAAAGTTTTAGCTATTGTATTTTTATAATTAGAATATGTATTAAACATTAATTCAAAAGCATTTTTTCTAACTTCTCTATCTTTAGAAGATATAAATTTTGAATAGTTACTTTTTGTAAACTCATATTCTTTTCCATTTTCATCTTTTATCACGCCAAATTTTAAATCAGAATCTGTAAGAGATTCATAAACATCCTCACTTAAAGATAACATATCTGAAAATGTAGAAATTATTTTTTCTTCATCTGCATTTAATTTATGATCTTCATATCGATATATTTGTTCTAATAAAAATGAATATTCTTCTAACCCTTTTTCTTCTTTTATATATTTTTTTATCTTACTGTATTTTACACTTAGAAATTCTGGATTAACAAAAGAAGATAATTCACTTTCTAATTTGATAATATCAGTAATCTTACCTAACATTACTTGATATTTTGAATTAGTAGTATCTTGATCATGTTTTAAATTAGCATAATAATAAAGTTTATAAATTTTTCTTTCTAGTTTTTCATCAAATCTAAGATACTTCAATAAATTTTCACTACTGTTTACAATGTTATTTTTAAAATTTGAGATTTTATTTAATTCTTTTTTAACTTTTTCTAAATCATTTGTCCATTCCTCTTCTGATTTATAAATAGTTGTCAAATCCCATTTGTAGCATTTTTCTATTTCTTTTCTTGTTTTTTGTTTTTCCATTTTTTCTCCTTAATAGTATAAAGTTCTAGAAAACTAGAACTTTATATAATTATTTTTCTTCAAATTCAGCGTCCATTACTGTATCATCTTTTTTATCATCAGTTGATTCAGTATTATTTTGTTCTTGAGCTTCTTTAGCTGCTTCTTCATAAACTTTTGTTGCGAAAGCCATTGCTGTTTCTTGTAACTTATCTTTTTTAGCTTTAATATCATCAATATTATTGCTTTCTAATGCAGCTTTTAAATCTTTGATTTCTTCTTCTGCTTTTTCTTTATCTTTAGAATCTATCTTATCTCCTAAATCCTTAATAGATTTTTCAGTTTGGAACACTAATTGTTCAGCTTCATTTTTAACATCTGCTTCTTCTTTTCTTTTTTCATCAGCTTCACGATTTGCTTCAGCTTCTTTTACCATTTTATCAATTTCATCGTCAGATAAATTTGTTGAAGAAGTTATTGTAATTGATTGTTCTTTATTTGTTCCTAAATCTTTTGCTTTTACATTAACAATACCGTTAGCATCTATATCAAATGTAACTTCAATTTGAGGTACACCACGTGGTGCGGCTGGTATATTTGTTAATTGGAAACGACCTAATGTTTTGTTATCACTAGCCATTGGTCTTTCACCTTGTAATACATGAATATCAACAGCTGGTTGATTATCAGCAGCAGTTGAGAATACTTGAGATTTTGAAGTTGGAATTGTTGTATTTCTTGGAATTAAAACTGTACAAACATTTCCTAAAGTTTCTATTCCAAGTGATAATGGTGTTACATCAAGTAATACTATATCATCAACTTCACCTTGTAAAACACCACCTTGAATAGCTGCTCCCATAGCAACAACTTCATCAGGGTTAACTCCCTTAGATGGTTCTTTACCTAATTCATTTTTAATTAAATCTACAACTTTTGGAATACGAGTAGATCCACCAACTAATAATATTTTATCGATATCACCTTTAGATAAATTTGCATCTTTTAAAGCTTTTCTAACTGGTTCTAATGTAGAATCTAATAAATCAGAAATTAAATCTTCAAATTTTGCTTTTGTTAAATTAACAGATAAATGAAGTGGTCCATTTTCACCTTGTGTTATAAATGGAATAGATATTTCAGTAGAAGTCATTCCACTTAAATCTTTTTTAGCTTTTTCTGATGCATCTTTAACTCTTTGCATAGCCATTTTATCAGAAGATAAATCAATTCCGTTTTCACGTTTGAATTCATCAACTAAATAATCCATAATACGATTGTCAAAGTCATCTCCACCTAAGTGGTTATTACCACTAGTTGATAAAACTTCAAATACACCGTCTCCAAGTTCTAGAATAGATACGTCAAAAGTACCTCCACCTAAATCATAAACTAATATTTTTTCATTTTTATCTTGTTTATCTAGTCCATATGCTAAAGCAGCAGCTGTTGGTTCATTAATAATTCTTTCTACTTCTAAACCAGCAATTTTACCAGCATCTTTTGTTGCTTGTCTTTGTGAATCATTGAAATATGCTGGAACTGTAATAACAGCTTTAGTAACTTTTTCCCCTAAATATTCTTCTGCAGTTTTCTTTAAATCTCCAAGAATCATAGCACTAATTTCTTGTGGAGTATATTTTTTACCATTAACTTCCACTTTTTTATCAGTACCCATATCTCTTTTTATAGAATAAACAACATTAGGATTTGTAATCATTTGGTTTTTTGCTTTAATACCTACTATTGTTTCACCATCTTTAAATGCTACTACAGATGGTGTTGTTCTACTACCTTCTGGATTAGCTATTACTTTTGCTTCTCCACCTTCATAAACACTAACACAACTATTTGTTGTACCTAAATCAATACCTATAATTTTACTCATTTTTATCACCTTTTCCTTCACTAACTTTAACCATTGCTGGTCTTAAAACTTTATCTTTTAAAATATAACCTTTTCTTAATACATCAACAACTGTACCTGGCTCTTTATCACAAACTTCAGTCATAACAGCTTGATGATATGTTGGATCAAATGGTTTATCAACTCCATCAATTGGTTTTATATCATATTTTTCTAAAATACCAACCAAATTTCCATAAATCATTTTAAATCCTTGTAAAAATTTTGAAACTTCATCATCTAAATTAGTATCATCCATTTTAATAGCACTTTCAAAATTATCAATTATAGGAAGCATTTCTGTTACTAAATCTTCATCTTTATATTTTAACAAACGAGATACTTCTTCATCTTTTCTTTTACGATAATTAATAGCTTCTGCTTTTTCACGTAATAATTTATCATTTAATTCATTTATTAAAAGAAGCGCTTTATCTAATTCTTTATCATGATGTTTCTTTTTACATTTCTTTTCTTTTTTATCTTCACAAGTGCACTCTTTACCTTCATTACACCCACAATTGCAGTTATCTTCACAAGTGCATTCTTTACCTTCATTACATCCACAATTGCAATTTTCATTACAATTACATTCTTTTTCTTTTTCCATAATTCACCTACATTTTTTCTATATTTTCTTTTATATATTCTAGCAATTTTGTTGCTCTATTATATTCCATACGTTTTGGTCCAACTATTGCGATTGTACCTTCTTCGCCATCTTTATTATATTTTGCTTTTATTATAGTTACATCATCATCAAATTCAGTTTCGCTACCTATATATATATTAATTCCATTTTCATTTTCTTTTATATGTTTAATATAATTTTCATCTTCAAATTTAGAAATAATTTTTTTAATCTTATTCGAATCACTAAATTCTGGTTGATTTAATATATTAGCTCTACCTTTCATTTTGACATTTGAATCATTAGTAACATCATTAATAAAGTTACAAAAAGCGTCAAATAATTTCTTTTGATAATTAACATTATCATTTATGATAGGTTTTACCTCAAATTCAAGTTTTTGTAATACCAAATCTAAAGGTGTCCCTATTATATGTTTGTTAATTAAATCAACAGTTTGTTTTATTTCAATTAGTGAAATATCTTCATCAATACTAAATGTTCTATTTTGAACATGACCTGTATCAGTAACAATAATAGCTACTAATGTATTATCAGTAACAGGAATTACTTCTACTTTACTTAAACAAGTACTTTTTGAAGAATTACCTAATGAAATAATTGTGTAGCTTGTAAGTTCAGAAACAATCTCCAAACTTTTCTCAATCGCATCACTAAGTATTAATGAATTATTTTTAAATATTTGTTGTAATTTTAATACATCATCACCAGTTAATTCTTTAGGAACCATAATATTATCAACATAATATCTATAACCAGCTTCACTAGGAATTCTACCAGATGAAGTATGTGTCTTTTCAAGATATCCCAAATCTTCTAAATAACTCATTTCATTTCTAATTGTTGCACTAGAACATTTTAATTTTTCTTCCAATGATTTTGAACCAATTGGTCTAGCTGTTTTAATATAATCTTCAACAATTAATTTTAACAATTCTGTTTGTCGATTATTCATAACTCACCTCCTATTAGCACTCTATCCAACAACTGCTAATCTCATTATACTATTATGCACTAGCAATGTCAATATATGAGTGCTAATTTTACATTTTTATATTTCTACTATACTTTTTATATGTTTTATAATCTTTTTTTCTATTCTTGAAATATATGATTGACTTATTCCAAGCATATTAGCAACATCCTTTTGAGTCATCTCTTCATGACCAAATAAACCGTATCTTAAAATCATTATTTCTTTATCCCTATCATTTAATTTATCTATTTCTTGCTTTAACAATTCTTTTTCTGTTTCTTCTTCAATACCTTTAGTAACTATATCATTTTCTGTACCTAATATATCTTCCAAATGAAGTTCATTACCTTCAGCATCATAACTTAAACTATCTTCAAAACTAACTTCACTTCTTCTTCTTTTATTTTTCCTTAAATACATAAGTATCTCATTATCAATACACCTTGATGCATAAGTTGCTAATTTAATATTTTTATCAAGTTTATATGTATTAACTCCTTTGATTAGACCTATTGTTCCAATACTAACTAAATCTTCTAAATCTACTTTAGTATTTTCATATTTCTTTGCCAAAAAAACAACTAATCTTAAATTGTGTTCAATTAATTTTTGTCTTGCTTTTATATCACCATTCATAGATAAAGCAATATAATCTAATTCTATTTCTTTTGATAATGGTGGTGGTAACTTATCCGCGCTTCCTATAAAAAAGACATTATTTTTTTTAAGAATTCTTTTTATTATATATATTATTTTTTTCATATTATCCCTCCAATATTTCTGTACCAAATATACAGTCTATTCCTTCCATATTTATTTTTTTTGGTGATAAACCTATTAATACTTTTTTAGAAATTTCTTTATTATCAATTACAATTTTATCTACACTAAAACACTTTATTAACGAATGATTGTTTATAGTATCTATAGGTACTAAAAAATAATCTTTTATATTATTTCCTTTTAAAGAAGATTCATTAATAATCATAATAGGCTTATTAAAAAACGGATCTTTTAGTTTATTGCCTGTATCTAAAAATGCATTTAACTTTAAAAGCGAACCATTCAAATATATGTCTAGTTTATAATAATAATGAAAATTTCTTTTTAAATCATATATACTTTTTATATAAAAATATAAAACAATAGGACTTAAAATCATTAATATTAAAAAATGATTACTTATTTTATTAAAATAGAAAACAAACCCCTCCTTTTTAAATGATGTTTCTAATTCTAACAAATATAAAGAACCAGCCAATATAATACTAACTAAATAAAAATATAATACATTTCTAATAAAATAAGTTATATTTTTATATCCAAAAGATGTTAGTATTATCATCAAACTAATAAAGAATTTAAATATCAATAATTCAATATTATTAATATTTATAAAGAAAATTAATAATGAAAACGCCCCAATAATTGATCCTAAAAAAATTCTTTTTAATTTAATATTTCGTTTAAGTAAAATTGTTACTGTTAATAATAATAAAAAATCATAAGAAAAATTAATAATAAATATTAGATCTAAATAAACTTGCATAATATCACCAAAATAATCATAAAAAAAAAGACAGATAAAATCTGTCGTTTTATAAACTACTTAATTTATTTTTAATAATAGCACTAACTTGTCCCATATCTGCCTTACCATTTAATTTTGATGTTGCTTCTCTCATAATAGCACCCATATCTCTCATACTTGTAGGTTGTACTTCACTAAATATTTCGTCTATTATTTTATTAACTTCATCTTCACTTAATTGTTCTGGCATATATTTATTTAATATTTCTATTTCACTATTTGTAGCATCTATTAAATCTTGTCTATTACCTTTTTCATATTCAACAATTGATTCTTTTCTAGTTTTTATTTGCTTTGAAATTACAGAAATTACTTCATCATCAGTTAATTCACGTTTTTTATTTAATTCTTCCATTTGCATAGCACCTTTAACCATACGAATAACTGATAAAGTTAATTTATCTTGTGCCTTCATTGCTTCTTTTAAATCATCTAATATTCTTTGTCTCATAGTATCACCTTTCAAAAAAAGCCTTATTGGCTTTTAGTATCTTTCTCTATTACGTCTACGACTATTTTTAATATTTTCTTTTTTCTCTTTTCTTCTTTTTGCTCCAGGTTTTAAATATCCTTCTTGTCTTTCGCGTACTTTTTTAGAGAGACCATCTTTAACATTTTTTTGTTTTAATGTTCTAAGTGCACTATCAACATTACCATTTCTAACGATAACTTTTGTCATTACTAATCCCTCCCTTCATAAGTACTAAAGTAATTATAACACCTAATTCTTTATTATTCAACCTTTTTTTATTGTAATCAAAAGAAAAAAAGGATATTAAATCCTTTTTACGCAAACAATTTTATAAGATATTTGCTTAATTGATATAAATCATAAATATCAATTGGTATAAAAGAAATCAGTATTATCTTTCTTAACCGCATAATTTTTTTGTTTTTATTCTTCGTATAGCTCCGCCTAAACTTCTGCCCATTTCTAAAAGAAAAGTTGCTCCTCTAACCAATTGATTTAAAAATGAAGCAGAAATATTATAAGCCCCACCAATTATACTTTTTAATTCATTATCTGTCATTTGTTACATGATAATGGTCTTATATAACCATCTATTAATCCTATTAAAAAACTTATACCTGCGCCAACCAAAAGACCTATACCCCATTTTTTTCTTCCACCAATTATACTTTTTAATTCACTATCTGTCATACAACCACCTTTCTAATTTATTTTAAAAATAGAACATTTAATTTTATAAGAATATAAATCTAGCAATAACTCTTACTACTCTTAATACTTTTCTAAAAAACATATATCATTTCCTTTCTATACAACAACAATTTCCACAATCAAATTTCACTATCTTATCAAATAAATCCATATTATTATTTCTATGGGATACTATAATAATAATTTTGTTTTTATATTTAGAAAAAAGATTTTTTAATATTTTTCTTTCTAAATCAACATCAATTTGATTAAATACTTCATCTAATAGTAAAATGTTAAAATTATTTAATAGTGCGCGAGCTAGAATTATTCTTTGTTTTTGACCACCACTTAAATTAAAACCATCTTCTTCAATAAAATCATACAAATTCATAAAGTCAATACAACAAATTTTCATAATCTCATTTATCTTTTTTATACTTATATTTCTATTTAAAGCAAGATTATTATAAAGATTATCTGTAAATAAATATTCATTTTGCGATACATATGTTATATTATCGGTGATATCTTGTTTAGACAATTTATTAATATCTATCTTGTTAATAAAAATAGAATTATCATTAACTTTATAATACTTTTTTAAAATTTTTAATAATGTTGATTTACCACTACCACTATTTCCTATAAACATTATTTTATTATTTTTTTTAATTTTAAGATTAACATTATTTAATAAGCTTTTTTGATTATAGTATTTATAATTTAAATTACGATATTCAATATCATTAAATTTTATATTAGAAACTGTTTTGTTATTTTCTTGTTCAAATAACAATTCACAAATTCTTTCATAAGAAATATATGATTCTTTTAAGTCTTTATATAAATCAACAAAATCAACTATAGGAGTGAAAAAATAAATCATTAAAAAATAAGAGGATATTATGTGTACATTTTCTATACCATTTAAATAAGAACTAGCAAATATAATAAAGCATGTACATAAATCAAAAATAATATTTTTAAGAAACATTTCAGCATTTAATAAATTGTCTGTTTTTTTTATAGAACCTATATAGTTTTTGTTTAAATAAATAAATTTTTTTGAAATATCATTTTCAATAGACAATCCTTTAATTGTTTCAAAACTTTTAATACTTTCATATGAATATGAATCTGTCATTATTTTATTATCTTTCAAATTTATAATACTTTTATTTAATGTTTTATTTAAAAACATAATTAAAAATAAGTATATTAAATAAACTAACAAAGAATATAAAAATAAATTAAAATTTGTGAACATTAAAAATAGTCCTAACAAAATAAATATTAACCCATCCATTATAAAAGTAACAATAACTTTTATACTTACACTACTAATAATTTGTAAATCATTTATTCTATTAACTACTTCACCTGTTGTTCTATTTTTAAAATATTGATAAGGAAGCTTAATTATTTTTGTAAATATATTATTAGTTAAATCAGCATATACATTTCTATATATTTTTAAAAATATTCTATTTCTAATGTAATCCATTATATTTTTCAAAATATAAGCCACAAAAAAACAACAAAAAATAGTGAAAAGAAGAAATTGATAATTTTTTTCTGCCAGCTTATATATTATTTCAATATAAAAAGATGTTGAAATAGATAATACTGTAATAAATAAAGAAAACAATATTACTTTAAAAAAATTGGTTTTATATTTTTTTAAAATGTTAATAATGAATTGCTTATAAGATATCGGTTTTGAATATAATGGCAATTCAGTTTTTTTATAAAAAGTTAAAATAATATTATTAAATATTTTACTAAATTCATTATATTTAATTTTACATATTCCTTTAGCTGGATCTGCTATAACTAATTCTTTATTTTTTCTATTAACTTTATAAATCACAATATAATGATCCAAATGATTAGAAAGTGTCACATGTGCAATGCAAGGTGTAGAGATGTTATTAATATTACTAATTTTTTCACCCTTGCATTCAAATCCTATTTTAATTGCAGTTACTTTTAAATTATAAGCACTAACACCATTAATATCAGTATGTGTCATATCTCTTAAAAGTTCTAAAGGAACATATCCTTTATAATACTGTATTATCATAGATAAGCAACAAACACCACAATCTTTTAAATCACGCTGTTTAACAATTGGATATTTACTAATAATTTCACCTCCCTAATAATATCTTTCTATAAAAATTAATAAAACCCTTTTAAAAAAATAAAAAAAACAGAAAATTTCTGTTTTTATAAATATTTCATAATTTCTTCATTAATACTTTCAATTGATTTAATGTTTCCATTTTCTATACAACTAATTATATTAAAATTATATAGTGAAGCAATTTCATTATACGAAACATATGCATTATTTAAGTAATCATCATTTTTTTCATGTTGATCTAAAGATTCTCTATTTTTCTTTAAAATCTTAGAATATTCTATAGGCATATCTAAAAATATTTTAATATCTGGAACTGGTAATTTTAATAAATTAAATTCCAATTCAGAAAGCCAACTATAAACTTCAAATCTTTTATCTTTATCTATTACTTTACAACCTTGATGTGCCATATTAGAATAAACATATCTATCTAATATAACATCATAACCATTATTTAAATCATCTAATACTTTACCTATATTATATAATCTATCTGCAGCATAATAAAGTGAAGCCACTTTATAATCTACATTAATTGCGCCTTCTTCAAATAAACAAGGAGCTATTTCAGGTTTTCCTAGATATGGGCCACCTACTATTTTACCAGTTGGACTATCATAATTTGGAAATGAGTAAAGTGAAACTTTTTTATTCATTTCTTTTAATTTATCACAAATTAATTTTGTTTGAGTTTCTTTTCCAGAACAATCTGTTCCTTCTATTACAATTAATCTACCTTTCATTTTTTCTCCTTTTATATAAAACGTGCTTGTATTCTATATCTTTTTCAACAGCATTATCTAAAATTTCTTTAGTATAATCATCTTTATCAAATTCAGGAAAATATGTATCAGCATTAACTGCCTCTTTTTGTATTTCTGTTAAGTAAATATTATCACATAATTTAATAAATTCTTTATATATAGAAGCACCACCTATAATAAATATTTCTTCATCTGTTTGTTCATATTCTTTTATAAAATCTTCTATAGAATGATATACTTTAATATTATCATTTAGTATATTGTTAGTTGAAATAATTATATGTTCCCTATCTGGCAATATTGTTGGCAATGAAAAGAAAGTATATCTTCCCATGACAATCTTTTTATTAAGTGTCATTTGTTTAAAAAATTCTAAATCTTTAGGAAGATGCCATATAAGTCTATTCCTATATCCTAATTCATTATTTTGGCCAACAGCCGCTATCATACTTAATTCCATACTACCACCTATATTGCTACATCCATTTTTATTGGACCATGATTATGATAATTTTTTATTTTAACATCTTTCAATTCTTTTGAATTATCGAAAAGGAAGAAATCTTTAATTTCAGGATTCAACCATAATTCAGGCGCTTCAAAGTCACCTAATTCTTCATATCTTCTTAATTGTTCTTTTATTCCTTCTAATTGATTAATATATAAATGAGCATCTTTAGTACTCCAGTATAATGTACCTGGTTTTAAATCAGTAACTTGCGCTAACATATATAAAAGTGTTGCATATTGTGTTACATTAAATGGAAGACCTAATGCAACATCACATGATCTTTGTGTTACAACTGCATTTAATTTACCATCAGTTACATCCCACATACTATTCCATACACATGATGGAAGAACTGCTGTATCTAAATATTCATCTTGCCATAAACTCATTACCATTCTTCTATCAGTCGGATTATTCTTTAACTTATCAATAAGCTTTTGTGTCATTTGATATTTTTTAGTTATATATCCATATGCAGTACCTATTGTCCCAGCATACTCTTCTCCAAAATATTTTTCATATCCTTTTTTGCCACCTTGATCAGGCACTCTATAAATACCATCATCATCAATTTTCCATTCATCCCAAATTGTAATTCCTCTTTCATTTAACCAATTAACATCATTTGATTGAACTTGATAAATCCAAAGCATTTCAAGTATTGCCCATTTATAACCAACTTTTTTTGTTGTTAAAATTGGAAATTCTTTGCTTAAATCAAGTGAAAAAGATTTGTATGGTATTTTAATTGTATTAATACCAGTTCTATTTTCAACCTCTGTTCCACTTTCTAAAATTTCTTTACATAAATTTAAATATTCTTTATCCCATGTTGACATATCAAAACCCTCCTACCATTATAATTATACCAAAAAAGAAAGCCTAATTCAACGCTTTCTTCTATCCTATACGAAATGCTGGAGAAATACCTTTATTATAAAAACCTGAAGCATCATTTGGTTTTCCTCTATCATAAATAGCAGCAAAATTACTTCCACCTATACATGTTCTTAACCACCATGCTGATGCATTTGTATTACCTGATTCATATTTTTTCCTATCTTCATCTGTTTTGTTAACCCAATATTCTAATTGCCTAGTACTAGATGCAGCATCATCATTATTATCAACACCCATTATTTCTTTTCTTGATAATAAATATAGTTTACTTGTTGTT
>CAMOVA010000014.1 GCA_946626905.1 uncultured Bacillota bacterium
GCTTAACAGATAGATATCAAAACTTAATAATAAATGGTAATCAAGAATTAAAGAATAATACAAATTTTTCAAAACTTACATATAAAAATGGTTATTTTGAAGTAACAACAGATGCAATGGTTAGATGGGAATTGCCTGATTATATACCTATAGATCCAAATAAGAAATATGAAATAGGGTTTACAATAAAATCCTCAAATCCACAAGCTACATATTATGCAGGAATTTATGAATATGATGTTGATAGATCAACAGCTATTATGGCTACTGATTATATGTATGTATCTAATACATTAACTGAATTAACTGAAGATTTAAAACCTGGTGATACAGTTGTACATTTGAAAGATTTAACTAATTGGAATGTTAATACATCAACAAGAAATGATCAAAGAGGATTTATTTTTTGGAATCATAGTGATTCTACAGGATATACTTATCCAGGTAGTACATATTCAAAAAAACACATGTACAATATTTATAGAGATTCTGACGTTAATAAAACAGCAAAGACAATAAGTTTATATTATAATGGTGCTGCATATCCTTGGCCACAATCATATGGAACAATACCAGCTGGAACAAAAGTTAGTCAATCAAGCAGTGGTAGTACATATAATTATATTTTAAGAACTGGGAATGCAGTACCAAATGATTGGACAAAATATAGCGGAACTATACAAGGTGTTATTACAAATGGTGCTTATTCAGCGTATAAGTTCAGACCTGGATCTAGATTTGTAATGCCATTTGTTTGGATAGATTATAATAATACAGCTAATACAACATTCTATTTAAAGGATTTCTATTTTAAAGAAGTAAAAGAGTAACATGGTTACTCTTTTTTTGTATAAAAAAATAAGAGCATATGCTCTTATCTGTTATAGAATTCAACAATTAATGATTCATTTATATCAGCGTTTAATTCGCTTCTTTCTGGATATCTTACATAAGTACCAGTTTTTTTCTTGTCATCAAATGTTACAAATTCAACACGATTATGTACATTTTCTAATGTAGCTTTAACTGCTGGATGTTCAAGAGATTTTTCTTTTAATGTGATTACATCTCCTGGTACACATCTATATGATGGAATATCAACTTTATTTCCATTAACAGTTATATGTCCATGATTTACTAATTGTCTTGCTGCTTTTCTTGTATTTGCAAATCCCATACGATATACTAAGTTATCTAAACGACTTTCTAGTAATCTTAGGAAGTTTTCACCATGAACACCTTTTAATTTACCAGCTTCATCAAATATTTTTCTGAATTGTTTTTCATTTACTCCATACATAAATCTAACTTTTTGTTTTTCTTGTAATTGTGTTCCATAGTCAGATAATTTTTTTCTTCTGTCATTTCCATGTTGTCCTGGAGCATATGGTTTTTTAGCTAGTTCTTTTCCGTTTTCTAATACAGAAAATCCTAAACGTCTTGATTTTCTATATGTAGATCCTGTGTATCTTGACATATTTACCCTCCTTCTATATTTATAGACATCAGAGTATTCTTATATGTGTTATAGGGTGTTTATTTAAATATTTTCGCTTGCAGCTAGTTACTAATAACCAATATGTAATAAACACGTTATAATTCTATAAGAAAGCTGCTAGATGAATATACGTTTATAATTATAGCTTTTTTTACTATATAAGTCAATACTTTATAGTATTTTATCTATTAATCCATAAGCTAATGCTTCTTTAGAAGTTAGGAAATGATCTCTTTCTGTATCTTTGTTTATTTTTTCTATTGTTTGTTTTGTATTTTTTGCTAGTATCTTATTTAGTTTTTCTCTTAATTTTAGTATTCTTTCAGCAGCTATTTTTATTTCTGTTGCTTGTCCTTGTGCTCCTCCAAGTGGTTGATGTATCATTACTTCGCTATTAGGTAGGCAATATCTTTTACCTTTAGTACCACTTGATAGTAGGAATGCTGCCATAGATGCAGCCATACCAACACATATTGTTGATACATCACTTTTTATAAAGTTCATTGTATCGTATATTGCAAATCCTGCTGTTACTGATCCTCCAGGTGAATTAATATATATACTTATATCATCGTGATTTAAGGAATCTAAGTATAAAAGTTCTGCTATTACTATATTAGAATTTGCATCAGTTATTTCATCATTAAGTATTATTATTCTATCTTTTAATAATCGTGAATATATATCATAACTTCTTTCTCCATTACTACTTTTTTCTATTACGCTAGGAATTAGATTCATATTTCTCCTTTCTATAATTATAATAGTATAAAAATAATGTTTTTATTCATAAAATTATATGACAAATTATTGTTTTATGATATAATTATAATGTATAGAATAGAGGGATTTTATGGCTAGAAAAATAAAGATTAATTTTAGAGATTTAGAAACAAAAGAATTTCCAGCTGGAACTACTTTAAAAGAAATTAGTGATAGTTTTGCTCATTATTTTAATTTTCCAATTTTAATAGGTAAATTAGGTAATGATATAGTTGAATTATCAGAACCTATTACTAGAAGTTATAAGGTTGATTTCTTTGATAGAAGTGATTATGTAGGTAATAGTATCTATGGAAGAACTTGTCAATTCTTACTTATATTAGCTGTAAAAAAATTATTAGGTAGTGATGTTGAAGTAATGATTGAACATTCTATCGATAAAGGTTTTTATTGTGAAATATATGGTAGTGAAATTGATAAACCAGTAGTTGAAAGACTAGAAGCTAAGATGAAAGAATTATCTAAACAAGATCTTATTTTTCAAAAATTAAGTGTATCTAGATTAGATGCGACTAAATATTTTGAATCAAAAGGTCAAATGGATAAAGTTGAAGCTTTAAGATATATTAGTAATACTTATGTTAATCTTTATAGAGTAGATGATATTTATGATTATTTCTATGGTAAATTAGCATATTCTACTAGTCAAATTGATGATTATAAATTAACTTATATTAAAGATAATGGATTTGTTTTAAATTATCCAACTACTTATAATCCTGATTTTACTTTAGATTATGTACATCATGAAATGCTTTTTGATAAATTCTTATCATATACTAAATGGGGAAAAATAGTTGATGTTACTAATGCAGCATCATTAAATAAAGTTGTTTCTTATGGTAAGTATGGTGAATTTATTAGATTAGCAGAAGTTTATTACAATAATCAGTTAGTAGAAGTAGCTGATAAGATTAATGAAAACAAAGAAAACATAAAGATTGTTTTAATTGCAGGTCCTTCTTCATCTGGTAAAACAACAACTTCTAAAAAATTACAAATTTATTTACAAAGTAAAGGTTTAAAAACATATCAATTATCAATAGATGATTATTTTATGGATAGAGATAAAACACCTGTTTTACCAAATGGAGAGTTAGATACAGAATCTTTAAATGCGGTAGATATAACTTTATTTAATAAACATTTAACTAAATTATTAGATGGTGAAAAAGTAGAAATACCAGAATTTAATTTTGTTTTGGGTAAACGTGAATATAAAGGAAATTATATGAAAATAGAAAAGGGAAGTATCATTATAATTGAAGGATTACATGCTCTTAATAATGATCTTACAATGTCTATTGATCGTAGAAATAAATTTAAAGTTTATATTAGTCCATTAACACAATTAAATATTGATAATCATAATCGTATACATACTAGTGATACAAGAAAACTAAGAAGAATAGCAAGGGATAACTTATATAGAGGTAGAAATGCTTCTGAAACATTAGGAATGTGGTCAAGTATCAGAGAAGGTGAAGAAAAATATGTCTTCCCACATCAAGATGATGCGGATTATATAATTAATTCAGCACTTCTTTATGAAATTGGTGTTTTAAAGGTATATGTTGAACCATTACTATTCAATATAAATAGTGATGATCCTAATTTTCCTGAAGCAATTAGACTTATTAACTTGTTAAGGAATTTCTTACCTATACCAAGTGATCAAGTACCAAATGATTCTGTTTTAAGAGAATTTATTGGAGGAAGTATTTTTGTAAAATAGAAAAGAGGTTATTATGATTAAAGTAGCTATAAATGGATTTGGAAGAATAGGTAGATTAGCATTCCGTGAAATGTTTGGTAAAGATGGTTATGAAGTAGTAGCGATCAATGATTTAACTAGTCCAGACATGCTTGCTCATTTACTAAAATATGATTCCGTTCAAAAAAAATATGAAGGACATACAATTGAATCTACTGAAGATTCAATTATTGTAGATGGTAAAGAAATTAAAATATATAAAGAACCAGAACCAATTAATCTTCCATGGAAAGAATTAAATGTGGATGTAGTATTTGAATGTACAGGTTTCTTTACTAAAAAAGATAAAGCACAAGCTCATATAGATGCAGGAGCAAAAAAAGTAATTATATCAGCACCTGCTGGTGATGATTTAAAAACTGTTGTATATGGAGTAAATGAAAATATATTAGATAAGGATGACAAAATTATTTCTGCGGCTTCTTGTACAACTAACTGTTTAGCTCCACTTGCTAATAATTTAAATAAGTTATATGAAATAAAAAGTGGAATAATGACAACAGTTCATGCTTATACTGGAGATCAAATGATTCTAGATGGACCTCATAGAAAAGGTGATTTAAGAAGAGCTAGAGCAGGAGCTATTAATATTGTTCCAAACTCTACAGGAGCAGCTAAAGCAATTGGACTTGTTATACCAGAATTAAGTGGTAAATTAATTGGATCAGCACAAAGAGTTCCAGTTCCAACAGGTTCATCTACAATATTAATTGCGACTGTTAAAGGAACTGATGTAACAGTAGATAAGATAAATGATTATATGAAAAGTGTAGCTAATGAATCATTTGCTTATAATGAAGACGCTATAGTTTCTTCTGATGTAATTGGTAATAGTGCAGGTTCAGTATTTGATGCTACTCAAACAATGGTATCAAAAATAGATGATGATACATATCAAGTACAAGTAGTAGCTTGGTATGATAATGAATATGGTTATACTTGCCAAATGGTAAGAACTGCTCTATATTTAGAAAAATTAATTTAGATTCATTTTATGAATCTTTTTTTTGTTAAATAAAAAAACATAAAAACTTTAGATTGTTTTTATGTTTTTGATTTATTATAAAAGTAAAAATTATTTATTTAGTATTTGTTTATTTTTATTTGTTTTGTTAAACTTTAATAGAAAAGAAGATAGAAAGGATAGTATGTTAACTAATTATGATGTATGGAAAGCTATTTTTAGTGAGAATGATATTACTGAAATAGAGGATTTGTTAAACTTTATTTTAGATGATAGAAAATCATCTATTTATATAGCTAATGAAATAATGAAGTTAAAGAAAAAATCTAATATTTATAATATTACTATAAGTTTAAAAGATGTTTCAAATGATTTTCCTTTAGAACAATTTGAAAATGAAGTTGTTCAAAAAATTATGAATAATTTATCATAAAAAAAAGGATATTAATTATTTTTTAATATCCATTATAACAGGTAGAATTATAGGTTTTCTTCCTGTTTTTTTATAAGTGAAAGCAGAAAGTTGATTTATTATTTCTGTTTTTACATTTGAATAGTTATTATGTTTTTTAAGACCTTCTTCAATAGCTTTTTTAGATACTGATTCTAGATTTTTTAACAATATTTCATTTTCATTTACTAAAACAAAACCTCTTGTTGTAATATTTGGATTTCCTAATAATTTATTTGTTTTAGAATCAACATTAGCTATTACGATTATAATTCCATCGTTGGCCATAATTTTTCTATCTTTAATAACATTATTTGATAAGTCACCTATACGGTTACCATCAACATATATATCATCAGCTTGAATAAATCCAGCTTTCTTAACTTTTCCTTTATAAATTGATAAAACTTCTCCGTTAGATAACACAAAGTTATTTTCTTTAGGTATACCACACATAACCCCTATGTCAGCGTGTTTTTTTAACATTCTATATTCACCATGGAATGGAGCGAAGTATTTAGGATTCATTAATCTTAACATCCATTTTAATTCTTCTTCATTTCCATGACCACTAGCATGTATATCGTTTAATGAAGTATTAGTATAAACTTTTACTCCTTTTAAATATAGTTTATTTATTGTTCTAGCAATACTAGCAGCATTACCTGGTATTGCAGATGAAGAGAATATAACTACATCGTCAGGTTGTAGTTTTATTTGTTTATGAACACCATCAGCAATTCTTGATAGAGCAGCAAGTGGTTCTCCTTGAGAACCTGTACATAATAAACAAACTTTATTAGGCTCTAATTTATTTGCTTGTTCTGGTGTTATGAAAATACCTTTATTAGTGATATAACCACCTTTTACAGATATTTCAATATTGTTTTCCATACTTCTACCGAAGATAGCAATTTTTCTACCATTTCTTCTACAATTATCAACTATATGTTTTAATCTATATACATTTGATGCGAAGGTAGCAATTATAATTCTACCTGTTTCTCTTTTAAATATTTCGCTTAAAACGTCATCAACTTTAGATTCACTCTTACTTGTTCCTTCTACTAATGCATTTGTACTATCACTCATTAGTAGAGTAACACCACGTGATCCTATCTCTGCCATTTTATGAACATTGAAATTAGGACCTATAGGATTTAAATCAAATTTAAAGTCTCCAGTTGTTACAACAATTCCATTTGGAGTTGTAATACAAATCCCGTGTGAATCTGGTATTGAGTGAGTAGTTCTATAAAATTCAACAGTCATTGTTTTAAATTTAACAACAGTATCTTCATTATAAGCAACAAGATTTTTATAAATGATATTTCTATCTTCTAATTTTTTTCTTATTAGCCCGACTGCATGATTTGGCGCATATATAATAGGTATATTTACCATGTTTAATAAAAATGGAATACCACCTATATGATCTTCATGACCATGTGTAATAAACAATGCTTTAATTTTACT
The DNA here is from genome assembly GCA_946626905.1 of uncultured Bacillota bacterium. Taxonomy (GTDB): domain Bacteria; phylum Bacillota_I; class Bacilli_A; order RF39; family UBA660; genus OMSK01. Next base: position 6,947 of record CAMOVA010000014.1, read on the forward strand.
TTCATTTTGCTTTAAAAATGTAAAATCAGGTATAACATAATCAACACCTAATAATTCATCTTCAGGCATTAACATTCCCGCATCTGTTATGATAAGTTCATTACCAGTCATAACACAATACATATTTTTTCCTACTTCACCAAGTCCACCTAAAGCGAATACTTTTGTGTCATCGCTTTTTACAAATTTCATTTTTTCTCCTTTCTTTCAAATTGAAATCCAACTTTTAACATTATATACTTTTTTTTATATTTTGTCTAGTTGATAGAAGGACTAAAAATGAAATTACTGTATATACTAATTATAGGTATTTATTATATTTATTTTTATATTCAGTAAATAAAACAACTATTTTATTATATAAATCACTATTTAATTTACTTTTTAAATCATTAAATATAATAGATTCATCACCATATAATAAAGTTTTATAGTTTTCCTTAATATTAAGAAAAATAATATTTGCTTCATATTCAGTTAGAAAAACACCTTCTTTAGATGCGAAAGTATATACATCTTGAATTGTTAAATTATTAATATATTTATCGATTAATTTGTTTATCATAAAACACCTCATTTTAATATATGATAAATAATTAGAATATTGTATAAATTATTAAATAAAATAGAGTAGGAGGATAATATGTATAAAAAAATAGAATTAAAATATGATACTTTAGAACCATATATTAGTAATCTTACACTAACAACACATTATAATAATCACTATTTAAAATATTTAAATAAATTAAATGAGTTATTAGCTGATTATAATTTTAATTATACAAAAGAAGAATTAATAAAAGAAATAGATAAAATAAACATATCTAATCGTGATCTCATTATTTATAATTTAGGTGGAGTTTTAAACCATGAATTATACTTTAATAATTTAACTAATAAAATGACAGAATTAACTCCTGCATTATTAAATAAAATAAATGAACAATATAATGGATTTGATAATTTTAAAATAGAATTTAAACGTATCGCACTATCTTTGATTGGTTCAGGATATACATTTTTAGTTATTAATAATAATAAAGATTTACAAATTATTAATATGAGTAATCAAGAAACACCACTTTTATATGATATGTATCCTATAATGACAATAGATTTATGGGAACATGCATATTATCTTGATTATAAAAATGATAAAGAAAAATATATTGATGCTTTTTTTAATATATTAGATTTAAATTATATTAGTAATTTATATGAACAAAGAATTAAAAACTAAAACAGTTTTAATTGAAAAAAGATATAATATATTAATCTTTATAATAAGCGTATTAATAATAGTACTATTTGTTAAATTATTTTATGTTCAAATAGTTAAATTTGATTATTATAGTAGTGAACTACAAAAACTAACTAATTTAAAAATAGAAGGATCAACCGCACCAAGAGGTAGAATTTATGATAGAAATAATAAATTAATAGTTGATAATGAACCGGTTAGAGTTATATATTATGAAAAAAATAATAATACAATAAAAAAAGAATTAGAAATCGCAAATGAAATATCAAATATGATTGATATTGAAAATAAAGCAAGTATTAAAACCTATAAAAAATATTGGATGGTTATTCATCCTAAAGAAACAGAAAATAAAATAACAAAAAAAGAATGGAATTTATATAAATATCATAAGTTAACGAAAGATGATATTTTAAACTTAAAATTAAAAAGAATAACAGAAAAAGAACTATCTTCTTTAAGTGAACATGAAATGCTTGTGGCATACATATATGAACTTATGAATAAAGGATATAAACTAGATGAAAAGATAATTAAAGACAAAGATGTAAGTGATGAAGAATATGCTTTGGTAGCTGCGAATTTAAGCAAATTAGACGGAGTAGGAGTAAGACTTGATTGGAAAAGATCATATCCATATGGTAATACATTTAAATCAATTTTAGGAACAGTGTCTAATAATGTACCATCTAATTTAGAATCCTATTATTTAAAAAGGGGTTATCTACTTAATGATAAAGTAGGGACTAGCTATTTAGAATATCAATATGATAATTACTTAAAAGGGGATAAAAACATCTATACAATAAATGATGATAATGAAAAAATCCTATTAGAAAAAGGTAATAGAGGTAGTGATATATCTTTAACTATAGATATTGAATTACAAAATGATTTAGAAAAATTACTTGAAAAAGAAGTTGTTAAAACAAAAAAAGAATTAAATACAGAATATTATAATAGAACATTTGTAATAATAACTAATCCAAAAACAGGAGATATTTTAGCAATGGCTGGTAAAAAAGTAATGGAAGATAAAAAGAGATTTAAAATATATGATTATACTCCAAGTATAATGACTTCTCCTATAACAGCTGGTTCTGTTGTAAAAGGAGCTTCTCATATTGTTGGCTATAATACTAATGCTCTTAAAATAGGTGAGGTTAGAACTGATAGATGCGTTAAATTAAGTGGGACACCATTAAAATGTTCTTGGATGCCACTAGGAAGTTTAAATGATATTACAGCTTTAAAGAAATCTTCAAATACATATCAGTATTATACTGCCATGAAAGTAGCAAATACAAAATACCATTATAATACTTCTATGAAACCAAATGATGATGCTTTTAAAATATACCGTAAAACATTTAAACAATTTGGATTAGGATCAGAAACAGGTATTGATTTACCACTTGAAAGTACTGGTAATATTGGTAAAAAGAATGCTGGAGGGTTACTTTTAGATTTTGCTATAGGACAGTATGATACATATACACCATTAGAATTATCACAATATATAAGTACTATTGCGAATGATGGGTCAAGAATGAAATTACACTTACTTAAAAATGTTTATTCAAAAGAAGATACTAATAAAATAATATATAAATATAAAAATACTCTTTTAAATAAAGTAGATACTAAAGAAAAATATTTAAAAAGAGTAAAACGAGGTTTTTCTGAAGTTTTAAAATATGGAGGTACAGGATATGGTTATATTGATTTAAAATATAAACCTGCTGGTAAGACTGGAACAAGTCAAAGTTTTGTTGATACAAATAGTGATGGTAAGATAGATAAAGAGACAATAACAACTACTTTTGTAGCGTATGCTCCATACGATGATCCTAAAGTTACATTCACTATAGTTTCTCCAGATATATCAAATTATGACAATTATAGTAATTATCAATCTAATTTGAATAGTAGATTAATGAGAAAAATAAGCAAGTTATATTTTGAAAAATATGAAAAAAATGTTTGAATTTATTAAAAAATATGCTATAATGTTAACAACGTGCTCAAAAAGGAGGATTATTATGGCAAAGAAAGGTGAAAATAGAGAATTAGTAACATTAAGTTGTACAGTTTGTAAAGAAAAAAATTATCGTACACCAAAAAATAAAAAAAATACTACAGAACGTTTAGAATTAAATAAATTTTGTCCTAAATGTAGACAACATACTGCACATAAGGAAGATAAATAAGACTAATAAGGTTAAACCTTATTTTTTAGTAGGAGGTCAATATGATAAATGTAAATGATATTAAAAATGGTATGACACTTATAATTGAAGGAAATATATACCAAGTTGTAGAATTTTTACATGTTAAACCAGGAAAAGGATCAGCTTTCATGAAAACTAAATTAAAAAACATGAGAACTGGTGGAATCGTTGAAAGAACATTCAATACAAACGTTAAATTTGAAAAAGCTAATATTCAAAGATCTAATGTTCAATATTTATATAATACTGGAGATACTTATTATTTTATGAACATGGAAACTTATGAACAATTAGAATTATCAGAAGCACAAATCGGTGATGATAAATATTATTTAATTGAAAATTGTATGGTTGATGTTGTTCAATACGAAGGTGAATTATTAGGATTAGTTTTACCTGATAAAGTAGAATTCACTATAACAGAAACAGAACCAGCTGTAAAAGGAAATACTACTAATAATGCATTAAAAGATGCTTATACTGAAACAGGATTATTAGTTAGAGTTCCATTATTTATTGAACAAGGTGAAAAAATACTTGTTACAACAGCTGATGGTAAATATTCATCAAGAGCTTAATAAAATTAATACCTAACTATGTTAGGTATTTTAGATAGGAGTAAAATATGAATGCACTTATAACAGGAGCTACTAGTGAAATAGGTATGGCAATATCAGAAGCACTAGCACGCAAAAATATAAATATTATTATTCATTATAATAGTAAAGAAAAAGAAGCATTAAATTTAAAAAAATCTTTAGAAGAAAAATATAATATTAAATGCTTATGTATAAAAGCTGATTTTAAATCTGAAGATGAAATTAATAATTTAATTGAAACTTCATATAAAGAATTTGATAATATTGATATTTTAATAAATAATGCAGCATTAGATTTACCAAAATTATTTAGAGAAAAAACAAAAAAAGATTTTGAAGATATATTAAATGTTAATTTAATTGCGCCTTTTTTACTATCTAAACAAATAGGTGAAAAGATGTATTTAAATAAAAAAGGTAAGATTATAAACATAGCTTCAACTAATGGTATTGACACATATTTTCCAATGTGTTTAGATTATGATGCATCAAAAGCTGGATTAATTTCATTAACACACAATCTAGCTTTACAGTTTAAACCATATGTTAATGTTAATGCAGTTGCGCCTGGAACTATCGCAACAAAAGATTTAGAAGAAGAATATCAAGAAGAAGAAAAAACTAAAATATTTAAAGAACGTTTAGGAACTCCTTTAGATGTAGCTAACTTAGTAGAGTTCTTAGTTAGTGAAGAAGCTGATTACATAAATAATCAAGTAATAAGAGTTGATGGAGGAATGTATTAATGGATATTAATAAATTAATTTATGAAGCAGAAATAGCTTTAAAAGATGAATTTTATAAACTAGATCAACTATGTTATAAAAATAGTCAAAAAGTATTGGATGCATTCCATAAAAATAATATATCTGAAATTCATTTTTCTTCTACTACAGGATATGGTTATAATGATATTGGAAGAGAAGCAATAGAAAATGTATTTAAAACAATTTTTAAATCAGAAGCAGCGATTGTCAGAAATCAATTTGTTTCAGGTTCCCATGCCTTATCAGTAACATTATTCGCTCTTTTAAGACCAAATGATTTATTACTTTCTATAAGTGGTAAACCTTATGATACTTTAGATGAAGTAATAGGAATTAAAGAAAATTCTTCATCACTTAAATCTTTTGGTATAAAGTATGATCAAATTGATTTAGTTGATAATGATTTTGATTATGAAAAAATAACAAACTATTTAAAAAGTAATAAAGTTAAAGTTATTGAAATTCAAAGATCAAAAGGTTATTCATCTAGAAAAAGCTTAACTATTGATAAAATAAAAAAAGTAATTGATGAAATAAGAAAAGTAGATAAAGAAGTTATCATTATGATAGATAACTGTTATTGTGAATTTGTTAATGAAGTAGAACCTATAGAAGTAGGTGCGGATATAGTAGTAGGTTCATTAATTAAAAACTTAGGTGGAGGTATAGCTCCTAATGGTGCTTACGTTGTAGGTAAAGAAAAGTTAATTAACTTAGTTGGAGAAAGATTAACATTACCTGGTGAAGGCAAAGAAGTAGGACCAACATTAGGAATTAATAAACAATTCTTACAAGGAATATATATGGCACCAAGTGTTGTAAATAGTAGTTTAAAATTAGCTGTTTTAGCAGCATACGTATTAGAAAAATTAGGATACTCAGTTGATCCTTTATACAATGAAGAAAGAGCAGATATAGTTGAGATGATTACATTTAATGATTCAGATAAACTTATTAAATTTGTACAAGGTATTCAAGCTGGATCTGCTATTGATTCAAATGTAATTCCTGTACCTGATGATATGCCTGGTTATGATGATAAAGTTATTATGGCATCAGGTTCATTTACTCAAGGTTCATCAATAGAACTTTCTTGTGATGGGCCATTAAGAGAACCTTTTATCGCATATTTACAAGGTAGTTTGACTTATGAATATGCCAAAATAGGACTTATAGAAGCAATTAAAAAGTTAGAAGAAAAATAATTATTTAATTATTTTTTCTTTCCCCTGGATTTATTGACAAATGTCTAAAAGTTTTATAAAATATTCATAGGATTGAGAGGTGGTAATATGTATCAAGATAGGATACTTTTGACTGGTAAAGATATTTTAGAAAAAGAATTTAAAATAGATACTAGAGGTTATAGACCACAAGAGGTTGATAAATTTTTAGATGTAATCATTAGAGATTATGAAGAGTTTGTTTCAATTATTAAAGAATTAGAAAATGATAAAAAAGCAATTCTAGAAGAAAATATTAAATTGAAACAAGATATTAGAAGCTTAAAAACAAAGTTAGAAGTTTTAAAAGAAGGAAATAGTCGAGATGTAAGTAATGTTGATTTACTAAAAAGATTATCCAACCTAGAAAAAATAATTTATGGAGAAGATAATTAATATTTTGACAAACGCTGCATTCTTGTAATGTAGAGGAAAGTCCATGCTCGCAAAGTCTGTGATGACTTTAGTGTTCGTGCTTAGGGAAAAAATAACCTAAGGTAAGGAAACTTAACGGCTTTGAAATAACCTAAGTCTTTGATATGGTTAGAGTAGATATAAAAGTGCCATAGTGACGAATTTCTTTAGAAATAAAGAAAGTGGAACGCGGTAAACCCCACGAGCGAGAAACCCAAAATTTGGTAGGGGAACTTACAAGGAAGAAACGAATTCTGCGTAGGATCCGAAAGGATAGATAAATGTTTGTCGCCTAGTAATAGGAACAGAACATGGCTTATAAAATATTAATTTTTTTTATTTAGAAAGCAGGTGGGATTGTTGAAAGAAATTGGTGAATCTCTAAAAGAAGCAAGAGAAAATATAGGAATAACTATTGAAGAAGCAGCCAATGACTTGAAATTACAACCGTCACAAATAGAAGATATAGAAGAAGGTAATAAAGATGCATTTGAAGATATAATGCATTTAAAATACTTTATACGTGATTACGCTAAATACTTAGGGCTTAATTATGAGGATTTAGTAGATGATTTTAATGAATTTTTATTTGATTATACATCTAGAATATCATTAGATGATATTAAAAAAGCAAGAAAACAAGTTGAAAATTCAAAGAAAAAAGAAGAAAACAAGGTTGTTTCACCATATACATATGAAAAACCAAGAAGATTTAAATTCTCATTTACTTTTGTATATGCAATACTTTTAGTAATGGTTTTCTTTGGAATATTTATGGTAATAAAAGGTATAAATAATTCTGAACCAAAAGAAACTAACACTGAAAATGTAATAGGAGGATAATATGAATTTAGCTAATAGAATAACTGTAAGTAGAATTATTTTAACATTTATTATAATATTTTTATTACTATTCCCATTCGATGCTGCTGGTATTAATATGCCAAAGTTATTCGTTAATGAATCGATAGTAATTGATATAACATATTTAATTGTAGGAGTATTATTTATAATAGCTTCTATTACAGATTTTTTAGATGGATTTATTGCTCGTAAATATAATATGGTTACTGATCTTGGTAAAATGTTAGATGCAATTGCTGATAAGATTTTAGTAAATCCAGTTCTTATTATATTAGCAGCAAAAGGATTTGTAACTCCACTTGTTCCTGTTGTAATAGTTGCTCGTGATAGTTTTGTTAATACAATTAAAATGATAGCAGGTAATAAAGGACATGTAGTAGCGGCTATTAAATTAGGAAAATTAAAAACTATTTGTTTAATGCTTGGTATTTCATTAACTTTATTTTATAATTTACCATTTGAATTATATAATTTTAGAGTTGCCGATGCATTACTTATAGTAGCTTGTGTACTTTCAATTATATCTGGTATTGAATATTATAATATGAATAAAAAAATTATTTTTTCAGATAAAAAAGAAGTGTAGTAAAACATAAAAAGAAATTCAAAAATTGTATGAATTTCTTTTATTTTTTGCCAAAAATTACCTTCAAAAAAATAAAAACAAATGTTCGCAAAAAGTATTGACATGAAAAAAATATTGTTATATAATGTTAATATCGAGGAGGAAAAGTTATGGCAAAAACAACAGATAAAACATTAGATCAAGTTTTAGCTGATATAGAAAAACAATTTGGAAAAGGGTCAGTAATGAAGTTAGGAGATCACGAACATAAAAATATAGATGTTATATCAAGTGGATCAATTTCATTAGATGTGGCATTAGGTATAGGTGGTTATCCAAAAGGAAGAATTATTGAAATATATGGACCTGAATCAAGTGGTAAAACTACATTTGCATTACATGCGATTGCAGAAGCACAAAAGAAAGGTGGAAGAGCAGCTTTCATTGATGCTGAACATGCACTTGATCCATCATATGCTGAAAAAATAGGAGTTAATATAGAAGATTTATTATTATCTCAACCAGATAATGGTGAACAAGCATTAGAAATATGTGAAGCTTTAGTTAGAAGTGGAGCAATTAGTATTATTGTAATTGACTCAGTCGCAGCTTTAGTACCACAAGCAGAAATTGAAGGAGAAATGGGTGATTCACATGTTGGATTACAAGCAAGATTAATGTCTCAAGCATTAAGAAAATTATCTCCAGTAATTAATAAAACTAATACTATTTGTATTTTTATTAATCAACTTCGTGAAAAAGTTGGTGTTATGTTTGGAAATCCTGAAGTTACACCAGGAGGTAGAGCTTTAAAATTCTATTCTTCTGTAAGACTTGAAATTAGAAGAAGTGAACAACTTAAAGAAGGTAGTGATGTTGTAGGTAACAAAACTAATATTAAAGTTGTTAAAAATAAAATGGCCCCACCTTTTAAAACTTGCCAAGTAGATATTATGTATGGTGAAGGTATATCTTGGAGTGGAGAACTTGTTGACTTAGCCGCAGAAGCAGGTATCATTGAAAAGAGTGGTGCTTGGTATGCATATAAGGGTGAAAAACTAGGACAAGGTAGAGAAAACGTTAAAGAATTATTCAAGAAAGATGATAAATTAAGAAAAGAAGTTGAAAAACAAGTCAGAGAATACTATGATATTGTATCAAGCAAGAAAGATGAAGTTATTGATTAACTTCTTTTTTTTATCTATTTCAACAAAATTCGACAAAATTCGACAAATTAAAAATATATACTTAAATTGGTGATATTATGTGTGATACCTTTACTATTATATGTTGTTTATTCTTTGTTTCATATCCATTATTACTATCAATTTTATATGAAGGATATAATAGAATTTATGATTTTAAATATAGTGAATTATGTGATGATTTTGCTTTTATATCAAGTTTTTATTTGGTATTAAAACTTCCTATTAAAATAAGTTGTTTATTAGTTTTAATTCCTTTTGTTTTATCTTTAACGAAGAAAAGATATTTCTCTTCAAGTGCTATTTTAATAATGTCTATTATTACTTTTTATAATATCTATAGTGGAATGATTATATTAGAATATATTTTATATTTATTATTATTTTATTTTTTTAAAAATAAATCTATATATATAATTATGATTAATAAAATAATTCTTTATGTTCTATTTTTTATGAATAAAGTTTCTTGTATAAATTTATTATTATTTATAATTCTTTATATTATAATTTGTGTGTTTTATAAAAAAGCTAGTGGAGTATTAAATTATAAAGAAGAGGTAAGAAAAATATTAGAAGAAAAAGATGTAAGAGTTTCTCTTTTTAAAATAACTCATGAAATTAAGAATCCCATAACTGTGTGTAAAGGTTATTTAGATATGATTGATTTAAATGATAAAGATAAGAGTATGAAATATATTGATATTATTAATGATGAGATAAATCATGTTTTAGTATTACTTGAAGACTTTTTATCTATTAATAAAATAAAAATAGAAAAGGATATTATGGATATAAATTTATTATTAGAAGAGGTAACTGATAATTTTATTCCGCTGCTTAAAAATAAAAAAATAAAGAAAAATTTTAATATTAGTAAAGATGAATTATATATAGAAGCAGATTACAATAGAATATCTCAAGTAATCATTAATGTTTTAAAAAACAGTATAGAATCAATAGGTGAAAATGGGTGTATAAATTTATGGGTAGAAGAACATGAAAGATTTTTAAAAATATATATTGAAGATAATGGAAGTGGTATGAGCAAAGAACAGTTAGAACAAATAAAAAAACCTTTTTTTACTACTAAAGAAAAAGGTACAGGACTAGGTGTATTTTTATCTAATCAAATAATAGAAGCGCATAATGGATCTATAACATATATTTCAAAAGAAAATATTGGTACAAAAACTATAATAAAACTTCCAAAAAACTAGTAAAAATTATTTAAATAATGTATAATTTATATCTAGGAAGTGGGATTATGAAAATAAAATATGAATTACATAAAAAAGATAATAATGCCAGATATGGTATTTTACATACAAATCATGGGTCATTTGAAATGCCAATGTTTATGCCAGTAGGAACACAAGCTACTGTTAAAACTTTATCTCCAGAAGAGTTAAAAGAATTAAATAGTGGGATAATTCTTTCAAATACTTATCATTTATGGTTAAGACCTGGAGAAGATATTGTCGCAAAAGCTGGTGGACTTCATAAGTTTATGAATTATGATGGACCTATACTTACTGATTCAGGTGGTTTTCAAGTATTTAGTTTAGCTAAAAATAAGAAAAAAGATATAGAAGAAGCTGGAGTTCATTTTAAGAGTCATTTGGATGGTAGACCATTACTTCTTACTCCAGAATTATCTATTGAAATTCAAAATAAATTAGATAGTGATATTGCTATGTCATTTGATGAATGTATTCCTTATCCAGCAACTTATGAATATGCTAAAGCAAGTACAGAAAGAACAATTAGATGGGCAAAAAGAGGAAAAGATGTACATAAGAATGATAATCAATCATTATTTGGTATAGTTCAAGGTGGAGAAT
>CAMOVA010000015.1 GCA_946626905.1 uncultured Bacillota bacterium
GAAAGTATTTTATTTATGATGAATATAATTATCTTAATGAACAAATTGATAGTATATATTATGATATAACTAAAATTAATAAATTTAATATTAAATATAAAGCAGGAATAGACTTAGAAAATTTAAGTTATGAAAATATTAAAGAACAATTAAAAAGTAAGTTTAAAAATTTATATACTCAAGAATTGAAATTAAAAAATACTTTAATAGGACCTCATAGAGATGATATAGAGTTTTATATAGATGATTTAAATTTAAAAACATATGGATCACAAGGTCAACAAAGAGTAGCAATTCTTGCTTTAAAATTGGGTGAAATTTCTATATTTAAAAAATATAAAGAATCGACACCAATATTGTTATTAGATGATGTATTTAGTGAATTAGATCAAAAGAAAAAAAATAATTTATTAAAATATATTAATAATGATATACAAGTAATAATAACAACAACAGATGTTAAAAATATAAGTAAAAAAATATTGAATGATGCAAATATAATAAAAATAAAACAAGGAAAAATAGAGGAGTGAAAATATGGCACAAAATTTAGAACATTATGATTCATCAGATATTCAAGTATTAGAAGGATTAGAAGCAGTAAGAAAAAGACCTGGTATGTATATAGGTACTACAGATGTAAAGGGATTACATCATTTAGTATGGGAAATTGTTGATAATGCAATAGATGAAGCATTAGCAGGATTCTGTAAAAATATAGAAATTGTAATAAATAAAGATAATTCTATAACAGTAAAAGATGATGGACGTGGTATTCCAGTAGGAATTCATCCAAAAACAGGATTATCAACAGTAGAGACAGTTTATACTGTATTACATGCAGGTGGAAAATTTGGTGGAGGAGGATACAAAGTATCTGGAGGACTTCACGGAGTTGGTGCATCTGTAGTTAATGCATTATCTAGTTGGGTTACAGTAACAGTATATAAAGATGGAAAAATATATGAAGCAAAATTTAAAAATGGTGGAAAAATAGAACAAAAACTAACAGAAATAGGAACATGTGATGCTAATAGAACTGGTACAACTGTTTCATTTAAACCTGATCCAGAAATATTTGATACAGATATTTATGATTATGATACTTTAAAAGTAAGAACAAGAGAACTTGCATTTTTAAATAAAGGATTAAAACTTACTTTAAGAGACGATAGAGATGAAGAAGATACAACTGGTGATAGTTATTGTTATGAAGGTGGTATCAGTGAATATGTTAGATACATAAATAAAAATAAGACACCAATTCATGAACAAATTATTCATTTAGAAGGTGAAGAAGATGGAATTATATTTGAAGTAGCTTTACAATATAATTCTGGATATAATGACAATATTTATTCCTTTGTTAATAATATTAATACACATGATGGTGGAACACATGAAGAAGGAGTAAGAAGAGCTTTAACTCGTATTATTAATGGATATGCTAAAAAAACAGGAATTTTAAAGGATAAAGATGATTCATTGTTAGGTGATGATGTTAAAGAAGGACTTACAATGATTGTTTCTTGTAAACATCCTAATCCACAATTTGAAGGACAAACAAAGGGAAGATTAGGAAATTCAGAAGTTAGAAAATTAGCGGATAGTGTATTTTCTAAAGGTTTTGAAAGATTTTTAATGGAAAATCCTGAAGAGGCTAAGATAATAGTAAATAAAGCAATGCTTGCTAGTAGAGCAAGAAATGCTGCAAAAAAAGCTAGAGAAATAACAAGAAAAAGTGAAATGTCTACAACAAATTTCTTTGGAAAACTTTCAGATTGTAAAAGTAAAGATCCAAAGGAATCAGAAATCTTTATAGTCGAAGGAGATTCAGCAGGTGGTTCTGCTAAAAAAGGAAGAAATTCTATAACACAAGCAATATTACCATTAAGAGGTAAAATATTAAATGTAGAAAAAGCAAGACTTGATAGAGCATTAGGAAATGAAGAAATAAGAACAATAATAACAGCATTTGGAACAGGAATAGGTCAAGAATTTGATTTATCAAAATTAAGATATGACAAAATAGTAATAATGACCGATGCCGATGTTGACGGTGCTCACATTAGAGTATTATTACTAACATTATTCTATAGATTCTTTAGACCAATAGTAGAAGCAGGACATATATATGCAGCACAACCACCATTATTTAGAATTACACATGGTAAGACTAGAAAATATGTATTGGATGAAGAGGAAAAAGAAAAATATTTAGCATCCTTACCAGAAGCAACAAGAAATCGTGCAGAAATAGCTCGTATGAAAGGTTTAGGAGAAATGGATGCAGAAGAATTAAATGAAACAACAATGGATATAAATAAAAGAGTATTAAGAAAAATAACATTAGATGATTGTATAGCAGCAGATGAAGTATTTGAAAAATTGATGGGTGATGAAGTAGAACCTAGAAGACAATTTATTGAAGAAAATGCTCGTTATGTACAAAATCTAGATATATAGGAGGTAAAACATGGATAATAATACAGATGAAATATTAGAAACAACAGAACCTTCAGAAGAAGTAGAAGAAACTGTAAATAATTCTGAAGATGAATTTCATGAAAGAGATTCTTTATCAGAAAATAATATAGTAAAAGAAGTACAAGATTCATTCTTAGATTATGCAGTAAGTGTTATTACATCACGTGCTTTACCTGATTTAAGAGATGGATTAAAACCAGTACATAGAAGAATTTTATGGTCAATGTATAATTCAGGTTATACACCTGATAAACCTCATAGAAAATCAGCAAAAACTGTTGGTGAGGTTATGGGTAATTACCATCCACATGGAGATTCTTCAATATATGAAGCAATGGTTCGTATGGCACAAGATTTTAATCAAAGATATTTATTGATAGATGGTCATGGTAATTTTGGTAATATTGAAGGTGATGGAGCAGCAGCAATGCGTTATACAGAATCAAGACTTTCAAAACTATCATTAGAATTATTAAGAGATATAAATAAAAATACAATACCAATGGGTAGAAACTTTGATGAATCATTAGATGAACCAGAAGTACTACCATCAAGATATCCTAATGTATTAGTAAATGGTACTATGGGTATAGCAGTAGGTATGGCTACAAATATACCACCACATAATTTAGGAGAAGTAATCGATGGATGTATAGCATACATAGATAATCCTTTAATAGATACTATGGGATTAATGGAACATATAAAAGGTCCAGACTTTCCAACTGGTGGAATAATATTAGGAAACTCAGGTATTAAAAAAGCATATGAAACAGGTAAAGGTACAATAACAATAAGAAGTAGAGCAGAAATTGAAGAACATAAAAATCATTGTAATATTGTAATCACAGAGGTTCCATATGGTGTTAATACAATGGAATTAAAAAATAAGGTAGCAGAACTTGTTCATAATAAAGTTATAGATGGAATTTCTGATTATCATACTGATTTAAAAGATGGTGTCAAAATTACAATAACTCTTAAAAAAGATGCAAATCCGCAAGTTGTATTAAATAATTTATATAGACATACTAATTTTCAAACCACATACGGAATAAACTTAATGATGATTGATAATCAAATTCCAAAAACATTAGGTTTGAAAGATATAATTTCAAAATATATAGATTTTCAAAAAGAAGTAATAATTAGAAGAACAAAATTTGATCTAAAAAAAGCAGAAGAAAGAGTTCATATTTTAGAGGGTTTAAAAATTGCACTTGATAACATAGATGCAGTAATTAAATTAATAAGAGGTTCTGATTCTGATGAAGAAGCAAGAAAAGGATTAATAAGCAACTTTAATTTAACAGAAATTCAAGCTAATGCAATACTAGAAATGCGTTTAAGAAGATTAACTGGTTTAGAAAGAAATAAAATAGAAAATGAATTAGCTGAATTATTAGAAAAAATAAATAATTATAAAGAAATATTAGCTTCAGAAATGAAAATTCTTGGTATTATAAAACAAGAATTATTAGATATTAAAAATAAATATGGTGATGAAAGAAGAACAAGTATAGATATGACAGCAATCGATTTTATTGAAGATGAATCATTAATACCTGTCGAAAACATAATCATCACATTAACAAAAAATGGTTATATAAAGAGAATGAACGAAGATGTTTATAAAACTCAAAATCGTGGTGGTGTAGGTATTAAAGGAATGACAACACATGAAGAAGATATAGCAGAATATTTAATATCTATGACGACACATGACTATGTATTATTCTTTACAGATAAAGGAAAAGTGTACAGAATAAAAGGATATGAAGTTCCAGAATTCTCTAGACAATCAAAAGGATTACCAATAATTAATTTATTGCCTATTGAAAAAGAAGAAAATGTAACAGCAATGTTATGTATTAATAAAGAAGAAGAAAATAAATATATTGTATTTTGTACACAAACAGGTTTAATTAAGAAAACACTTATTTCAGAATTTGATAACATAAGACGAAATGGAAAAATAGCAATAACATTAAAAGAAGATGATAAATTAATATCAGTAAATAAGACAGATGGTACTAAGAATATATTAATAGGTTCATCAAAAGGAAGAATGGTAAGATTTGATGAATCAGAAATAAGAATCTTAGGAAGAACAGCATCAGGTGTTAGAGGAATAAATGTAGAAGATGGAATTTGTGTTGGTTGTGAAATTTCAGGTGAAGATCAAAACGTTTTAGTAGTAACAGAAAATGGTTATGGTAAACAAACACCAGTTACTGAATATCGTCAAACACATAGAGGTAGTAAAGGTGTTAAAGCATTAAATGTAACAGAAAAAAATGGTAATATTGTTTCATTTAAAATAATCAACGGAGAAGAAGATCTTATGATTATAACAGATAGTGGAATGATAATAAGATTACCAATATCACAAATATCTTCAACAGGAAGAGTTGCTCAAGGTGTTAAATTAATAAACCTAAAAGATGGTCAAAAAGTAGGAAGTATAGTAATTATACAAAAAGAAGATGATGATGTTTCACGTGAAACATCACAAGAAAACGAATAGAAATGTTTCACGTGAAACATTCAAACAAAAATTAAATCAATGTTTCACGTGAAACATCACAAGAAAACGAATAGAAATGTTTCACGTGAAACATTCAAACAAAAATTAAATCAATGTTTCACGTGAAACATTGATTTTTTTTAAATTATAATATATATTATTAATGGCACAACATTTATGTTTGAACCAGGTCAGAATCGGAAGGTAGCAGCCTTAAGAACCTCTAAATGTGTGTGCTTTTTTTGTAGGTGATTAATATAGAAAACATAGTAAATATAATAATAAAAGAAGCTAAAAAATCTTATAAAAAAGGTGATGTTCCAGTAGGGTGTGCAATTGTTAAGAATAACAAAATTATATCAAAAGCTCATAATTTAAAAGAATCAAAAAAGGTATCAATAAATCATGCTGAAATATTAGCTATAAAGAAAGCTTGTAAAAAATTGAAAACTTGGCATTTAGATGATTGTACATTATATACAACAATGGAACCATGTGTTATGTGTTCAGGAGCAATAATACAATCTAGAATTAAAAATATAGTATATTTGTTAGAAAATCCAACATTTGGTAATATAGTAAATAATGAATATTTTAAAAAAGAAAAATATCAAATAAAACAAATAAATAATGAAGAATATAAAAATATGATCAAAAACTTTTTTAAAGAAAAAAGATTAAACAATGTTTCACGTGAAACATCAATTAAAAAATAAGCAATGTTCCACGTGGAACATTGTTGTTTTTATTATATTAAAAATGATATAATAATAGGGTATGAGGTGACAATATGTATCAAACATTATATAGAAAATATAGACCAAAAAACTTTGAAGAAGTTGTTGGACAAGATATTATAATAAGAACAATTAAAAATGAAATTAACAATAATAAAATTAATCATGCATATATTTTTAGTGGTCCAAGAGGAACAGGAAAAACAAGTACTGCTAAAATAATAGCAAAGACTATTAATTGTGAAAATCCAATAGATTCAAAGCCTTGTGAGAAATGTGTAAATTGTACACTATATAATAATAAACAAAATATTGATATTATTGAAATAGATGCAGCAAGTAATAATGGTGTAGATGAAATAAGAGAATTAAGAAATAATGTTAATTTAGTTCCAGCAAATGGAAAATATAAAATATATATAATAGATGAGGTACATATGTTATCTATGGGAGCTTTTAATGCTTTATTAAAAACATTAGAAGAGCCACCAGCTCATGTTATATTTATATTAGCAACAACAGAAATTCATAAAATACCAAATACAATTTTATCAAGATGTCAGAAATTTGATTTTAACAAGATAAGTGAAGAAAAAATAAAAGAACGTTTAAATAAAATAATAACTGAAGAAAAAATAAATATAGAAGAAGAAGCAATATCAGAAATAGCACGTTTAGCTGATGGTGGTATGCGTGATGCATTAAGTATTTTAGATCAAGTAACTGCGTATTCAGAAGAAAAAATATCTGTAGATACAATACATGAAATAAATGGAACACTTCCACAAATTAAATTAAAAGAATTTATTTCAAATATAATAAATAGGGAATATAATGATATTTTTACAACAATAGATTTTTATGATAATCATGGTAAAAACTTTATAAAATTAACAGAGGAAATAATTAATTTTTATAGGAATTTATTATTATCATTAAATGCACCAGGATATTTAAATAGTAATATAGCATATGCAGAAATATATGAAGATTTAAAAGAAGAAATAGAAGAAAGTAAAATTATTGATATAATTAAAACACTTAATGAAATAATTCCTGAAATGAAAAAATCAAATAATCCAAAAATTTTATTTGAAATTGGAATTATTCAAATAATAAACAGTAATGCATTTGAAAAAAATATAAAAGAAGAAATTATATTAAAGCAAGAACCAGTTTCTGAAAAAAAAGAAGTGAAATTAAATAAAAATCAAGAACCTAAGAAAATAAAATTGAATAAAAACTTAGATCATGATTTTATAAAAAAACTAGAGGAAATAAGAATAAATAATGCTCTATGTGATTTTAACAAAAAAGAATATTTAAAAATTAAATCTACAATAGAAGAAATAAGAATAAAATTAATGGATCCTAATTACAATGATATAGTATCATTATTACTTGAAGGTAATATAAAAGCATATGGTAATAAAATAATAATATATGTTTATGAAAATGAACATTTATCAACTTTATTTAATGAACAAATAATAAAAATAGAAAATATGCTTAAGGAAATATATCAAGAAAATTATAAAGTTATATCAACTACAAATAAAAATTGGGATAAGATTAAAACAGAATTTAATAGTAAAAAGAAAAAATATGAATTAATGGATGAACCTAAAATTGAATTAATGTATAAAAACAAGAATAATTCAGTTGATAATGAGTTTGATGATATAATAGAATATGAATAGAAAGAAGGAATAACTATGAATATGCAAGCAATGTTAAAACAAGCACAAAAATTACAAAAAGATATGATGAATGAAAAAAATGAAATAGATCAAAAAATATTTGAAGGTTCTTCTTCATTTGTTTCTGTTAAAGTAAAAGGTACAAAAGAAATAGTAGAAATAAAAATAGATGCTGAAAAATTAGAATCAGATGATATTGAGATGCTACAAGATATGTTACAAGTAGCAATTAATGATGCTATGAAACAAATAGATACAGAAACAGAACAAAAAATGGGAAAATATACACAAGGAATGCCAGGTTTATTTTAATGAATTATCCAAAAACAATAAAAGATTTAATAGATTGTTTTAAAAAATTACCAGGTATAGGAGAAAAAACAGCAGAACGTTTAGCTTTATCTACTCTAGATATGGATGATGAAATATTAGAAGTTTTTTCTTCTTCCTTAAAAAATATTAAAACAAAAATTAAAAGATGTAATGTATGTAATAATCTAAGTGAAGATGAGTTATGCGAAATATGTAAATCTTCAAATAGAAATAAGCATACTATATGTGTAGTAGAGGAACCAAAAAATATAATTATTTTTGAAAAAGTTGGAACTTATAATGGTTTATATCATGTATTAGATGGTTTGATTTCACCATTAGATGGAATTAATCCTCAAGATATAAATATAGATTCACTTTTAAAAAGAGTTAAAGAAGAGGATATAACAGAAGTTATTTTAGCATTAAAACCAAGTATAGAAGGTGAAACAACTTCATTATATATTTCAAAAATATTAGAAAAAGAAAATATAAAAATAACTAAAATAGCACATGGAATACCAATTGGTGTTGATATGGAATATATTGATACATTAACATTGGAGATGGCTTTAGAAGATAGAACGTCAATTTCATAAAATAATAAAAAAGACATATTATTAAATAGGTGATTTTATGTTTAGATTCTTTTCTAATTTCACAAAAAAAATAATAATGTCATCTTTTTTATTATATGGATATAATTTAGTATCTGTAAAATTAGGTATAACAGTACCAATTAATATAATAACGATTTTAACAATAACCGTTTTTGGTTATTCTGCATTATTTTCATTTATATTAATCTTAATCCTTATTTATTAGGAGGTAACTATGATTGATAAGTACAAAGAAACACAAAAAAGAGTATATAAAATATTAAAAAAAGAACTAGAAAATGATAAGTGTTCACATGCTTATTTATTTGAAACAAATGGTAATGAAGAAACTTTACCATTAGTATTAGAATTTGTTAAAGATATTTTTTGTCCTAATAAAACTAATAAAGAAAAAGAATGTGTAAATTGTACAATTTGTCATAAAATAGACAATAACATATTTTTAGATTTGAAAATTATAGAACCAGATGGTATGTGGATTAAGAAAGAACAAATGGATGAATTACAAAAGGATTTTTCAAGTAAGAGTGTTGAAGGAAATAAAAAAGTTTATATAATTAAAAATGCTGAAAAATTAAATGTACAAGCTTCTAATTCTATTTTAAAATTTTTAGAAGAGCCAGAAGAAAATATAATCGCAATTTTAATAACAAATAATATTTATCAAATATTAAGTACAATAGTTTCGAGATGTCAAATTATTTCTATGGATAAGGGTGAATCATCTGATCATTTATTTGAAAATAAAACAGAAGAGTATTTAGAATATCAGAAATCAATAAATAATTTTGTTGTTACCTTAGAAACAAAAGGTGTTCAAACTATTGTTTCTATTAATAAATTATGGCATGATTATTTTAAAGAAAGACAAGATTATGAATTAGCATTTGAGCTTTTAATTCTATATTATAAAGATGTATTAAATTATAAATTAAATAGAAAAGTAGAAAACTTTTTTGATTATTTAACAGATATAGAAAAGATAAGTTCATTAAATTCATTTAATAATATAATTTTTAAGATAAATAAAATAATTAGTAGCCAAGAATATTTGAAAGTGAATGCTAATTTAAATTTATTAATGGACAAGTTAGTAATCGATTTAACAGGAGGTATACTATGAAAACAATAGTAGGTTTATCGTTTAATAATAGTGATAGGTTACAATACTTTTATACAAATAATTTAAACCTAAAAAAGGGTTTAACAGTAATTGCTGATACAGATGAGGGTTTAAAATTTGGAAAAGTAATGACTGATATGCATCCTATTGATTCAAAAAATTTGAAAGTAAAGCTACATAAAATTATTAGAATAGCAACAACACAAGATTATCAAAATGATAAAAAAAATAAGAAGGATGCAGCAGGAGCTTTAAAACATTGTAAAAGATTGATTAAAGAATATGATTTAGATATGAATATAATAGAATGTTATTATACTCATGATAGACAACAATTAATATTTAAATTTTTATCAAATTCTAGAGTAGATTTTAGAGATCTTGCTCGTGATTTAGCAGCTGTTTATCATACTAGAATAGAACTTAGACAAATTGGTGTAAGAGATAAATCAAAAATGGTTGGTGGAATAGGGCTTTGTGGTCAAAAACTGTGTTGTGCAAGATATTTAAATGATTTTGATTCTGTATCAATTAATATGGCAAAGAATCAGGATTTGGCTTTAAATCCATCAAAAATAAATGGATTATGTGGAAGATTATTATGTTGTTTAAAATATGAAGATGAAACATATACTGAATGTAGAAAAAGATGTCCAAAAGTTGGTCAAAATATTAAAACAAAAGAAATAGAAGGACAAGTTATTTCGGTAGATGTTTTAAAAGGAAAATATAAAGTTGAAACATCAAGAGGTATAGAAGAGGTTCAAGTTGGAAGTACTGAATGATTTGTTAGATTATAGCAATATCAAAATTTATCAAAATACTGATATGTTCAGCTTTTCCTTGGATTCAGTTTTATTAGCAAATTTTGTTACACTTAATAAAAAATCCAAAAAAATATTGGATATTGGTAGTGGAAATGCAGCTATACCATT
Organism: uncultured Bacillota bacterium; assembly: GCA_946626905.1. GTDB lineage: Bacteria > Bacillota_I > Bacilli_A > RF39 > UBA660 > OMSK01. The sequence goes on from CAMOVA010000015.1 coordinate 10,442, forward strand.
ATTTCTATCAACTAAGACAACTGCAAATATAACAGGAATTGAAATTCAAAAAGAAGTTTATAAATTAGGAAAAAAATCAATTGAATATAATAATTTAGAAAACCAAATAGATTTTATAAATGAAGATGTTAATGATTATTATGTAAAACAAGAATCTGATACTTTTGATACAATAACATGTAATCCACCTTTTTTTAAGGTAAATGAAAATTCCAGATTAAATAAAAGTGATTATAAAACATATGCAAGACATGAACTTTCATTAACTTTAGATAACATTTTTAAAATAGCTCGTAAGTTACTAAAAAATAATGGTAACATAGCTATTGTTCATAGACCTGAGAGGTTAGTAGAAATATTAGAAGTAATGAAAAACAATAATATAGAACCAAAAAAAATTCAATTTGTACACCCTTATAAAACAAAGGAAGCAAATATTCTTTTGATAGAAGGGGTAAAAAATGGAAAACCGGGAATAAAAATATTACCACCACTTTATTCACATTTAAAAGAGGGTGGCTATACGGAGGAAATAAAACAAATATTTAAGGGATGATAATATGTCACAAAAAAGTTATATAAATAATAAATCGACAGTTTTTCTAATACCAACACCAATTGGTAATATGGAAGATATAACAATTAGAGCAGTAAATGCATTAAAAGAAGTAGAAGTTATATTTTCTGAGGATACAAGAGTAACAAAACAATTATTGAATTATCTAGAAATAAGTAAAAAGTTAATATCCTCACATAATTTTAATGAATCAAAAAATGAGAAAATATTATTAGATTATTTATCAAAAGGTTTTAATGTAGGTATAGTAACTGACAGGGGAACACCAATTATTAGTGATCCTGGATATGATTTAGTTAAAATAGCGATTGCTAATGATTATAATGTGGTTTCTTTACCTGGTGCAACTGCTTTAGTTCCAGCACTAACAGTGTCTGGATTAAATCCAAGTCCTTTTACTTTTTATGGCTTTTTAAATAGTAGAGATTCAAAACAAAAAAAGGAACTTGAAGAATTAAAGAATTTGCCTTCTACTTTAATTTTTTATGAAGCACCACATCGTATTTTAAAAACGTTGGGAAATATTAAAGATGTTTTGGGAAATAGACAAATAAGTATTTCCCGGGAAATATCAAAAAAGTTTGAAGAAGTCTACAGAGGAACTATAGAAGAAGTTATATCTGAACTTAATGAAATAAAAGGAGAGTTTGTAATTGTTGTAGATGGAAATCATGAACAAAAAACATATGATAACTTGACAATCATTGAACATGTAAACCTGTATATAAAAGAAGGATATAAAACAATGGATGCTATTAAAACAGTAGCAAAAGAAAGAAATCTTAATAAGAATGATGTATATAATGAATATCATAGAGGTGATTAAATGAAATTAATAGTGGGATTAGGAAATGTAGGTAATGAGTATAATAACACAAGACATAATGTAGGATTTCAAGCATTAGATTATGTTCTTGATAAATATGGAATAAGACTAGAAAAAGAAAAATTCGATGGATATTATACAAAAACAGATATTAATAATGAATCTGTGATATTTTTAAAACCTGCTAAATATATGAATTTATCAGGAGAAGTAGTAAGAAAATATGTAGATTACTTTAAAATAGATATAGAAGACATTTTGATAATTAGTGATGATTTAGATCAAGAAATAGGAAAGTTTAAATTGAAAAGCAAAGGTAGCAGTGGAGGTCATAACGGTTTAAAAGATATAGAAAAACACCTAGGAACTGATAAATATAAAAGACTCAAGATAGGAATATCTAATAATAAACAAATAGATACAAAAGATTATGTGCTAGGTAAAATACCTAAGGAAGATAAAGAAAACTTAGAAAAAATATATAAAATAGTACCAAATATAATAGAAGAATTCATAAAAATGGATTTTGATGCTTTAATGAGCAAATATAATGGATATAAAGAAATATAGGAGTAAATTATAAAATTTTACTCTTTTTAATTTATTATGTTATAATAAATCCAATAGGGGCAATGATACTTAGTATCATTTTTTATCGTTGGAGGTGATAGTATGTCAATTTTTGATTCTTTATTTAATAGTGATAAAAACATGTCAGGTTTGAATAGTGAACTTAAAGCTGTTTATATATATGACTTGTATTTGAAATCAAAAGATAATATATTATGTGTAACAAATACGTTATATGAAGCAAATCAATTATATCAAGCCATTTCTTGTTATAGTGATAATGTTTTATTATTTCCGATGGATGATTTTTTAACAAGTGAAGCTTTAGCAATATCACCAGATTTAAAAATAAAAAGACTTGAAACATTAAATAATTTAAATAATAAAAAAATTGTTATAACGAATTTAATGGGTTATTTAAGATTTTTACCTTCAAAAAAAACATTTGAATCATCATACCTAAATATAAAAATAAATGATGATATTAAAATAGAAGAATTAACAAGCAAGCTTTATAATATAGGATATAACAGAACATCTATAGTTACGCGTACAGGAGAAATGGCAGTAAGAGGTTTTATTATAGATATATTTCCAATTAATTCATCAAATCCTGTAAGAATAGAATTTTGGGGAGATACAATAGAAAGTATAAAATACTTTAATATTGATACACAAAGAACTATTGGAGAAATTTCAAATATAAAAATAAATCCAAATAGTGAATTTATTACTGAAAAAGAAGTAGATGAACTAGAAAAGAAACAAAAAAATTTATATAAGTATTCCTCAGTTTCTAATATAGAAGAGTATTTAGATCCTAAGTATACTATTTTTATTAATGAAAATGAAATAAAGACTTCATATAAACATTTAAAAGAAGAAATATATGATTATAATGTTTCAAAAAATATTGATCAAGATAATAAGTATATGTATGATCTTGAAGAAGTGAAAATAAATAAGTTTATTAATTTAGATAGTTTTGATAATGAAAAAGAGTCAGCAAAAGCCAAGCAACTAGAACCTTTTACATCTAATTTAGATGAAGCAAAAGCAAGATTAAATAAATATTTAAAAAACAAAACAGTTATTATTTGTTTAAATAATAGATATTCTTTAGATAAAGTTTCAAATGAACTTAAAGAACTTAATATAGTAATTACTAATGAGAACGAAATATATGATAATAAGATAAATTTGATAGTTAAAAAAATCATTGGTGGTTTTATATATGATAAGTATGTTGTTATTAGTGAAAATATATTGTTCAATAAGAAAAATAAAGTAACAAATTATAAAACAAATTTTAAATTTGGCACAAAAATTAATAATATTTCTAAATTGAACAAAGGTGATTATGTTGTACATAATAGTAATGGAATAGGTAGATATTTAGGATTAAAAACACTAAATAAAAATGGTGTTCTTAAAGATTACTTGATGATAGAATATGCTGGTAATGATAAACTTTATATACCTGTTGAAAGAATAGAATTAATTTCAAAATATTCTGCAAAAGATGGTGTTGTTCCAAAACTAAATCGTTTAGGAAGTTCTGAATGGGCAAAAACAAAACAACGTGTAAGAAAGAAAATAGAAGATATAGCATCTAAATTATTAGAATTATATGCCAAAAGAGAAGCAAGTGAAGGCTTTGCTTTTGATAAAGATACAGAGGAACAAGCAATATTTGAAAGTGAGTTTGAGTATAAGGAAACAGATGATCAATTAAGAGTAATAGAAGAAATTAAAAGGGATATGGAATCACCACATCCTATGGATAGATTGTTATGCGGAGATGTTGGTTATGGCAAAACAGAAGTGGCATTTCGTGCAATGTTTAAAGCTATAATGAATAATAAGCAAGTTGCAATGTTGTGTCCAACAACTATATTATCAAATCAACATTATCAAAGTGCACTTGAAAGATTTAGTGGTTTTGCTGTTAGAGTAGAAGTTTTAAATAGATTTGTTACTCCTAAAAAAGTAAAAGAGGTAATAGAAGACACTAAGGCTGGAAAAGTCGATATTTTAATAGGAACACATCGTATTTTAAGTAATGATATTTCGTTCAAGGATTTAGGGTTACTTATTGTAGATGAAGAACAACGTTTTGGTGTTAAACATAAAGAAAAAATAAAGGAGTATAAAAATAATGTGGATATTTTAACTCTTTCAGCTACACCAATTCCTAGAACACTTCAAATGTCTATGACAGGTATTAGAAATTTATCTTTAATAGAAACACCTCCTGCTGAAAGATATCCAGTTCAAACTTATGTTATGGAAGAAAATGATGCGATTATAAAAGATGCAATCTATAAAGAAATGGCAAGAGATGGACAAATTTTCATTTTATATAATTCTGTGGAAAATATGTTGCAAAAGAAAAATTATATAGAAAAACTTGTTCCGGAGGCAAACATTCTTTGTGTACATGGTCAAATGACAAAAAATGAAATAGAAGATATAATGAATAAATTTATTAATAAAGAAGCAGACATTTTATTATGTACAACAATAATAGAAACAGGTATTGATATATCAAATGTTAATACACTCATCATTTTAGAAGCAGATAAATTCGGTTTATCTCAGTTATATCAAATTAGAGGAAGAGTCGGTAGAAGTAATAAAATTGCTTATTGTTATTTAATGTATAAGCCAGGAAAAATTATCTCTGATATAGCTAAAAAAAGGCTAAATGTAATTAGAGAATTTACAGAATTAGGAAGCGGATTTAATATTGCTGTAAGAGATTTATCTATAAGAGGAGCAGGGGATATATTAGGTAGTGAACAAGCTGGATTTATAGATACTATAGGAATTGATTTATATTTAAATATGTTAGAAGAAGAAACAAAGAGACTTCAAGGAATTCCTATAACAGAAGAAAAAGAAGAAATAAGTTCTCAACCATTATTGGATGTTAAAACAAGCATAGATGATAATTATGTTATGGAGGAAGATATTAAAATAGAAATCCATAAAATGATTAGTAAGGTTGATTCTTTATCATCAATATCTAAAGTAAAAGAAGAAATAGAAGATAGATTTGGTAAAATAGATGATAGCTTAGTAATTTATATGTACGAAGAATTATTTGAAAAAGAAGCATTAAAGTTAAATATTAAACAAGTAAAACAAACTCCAAACTTTATTGAAATAATATTACCAAAAGAACTTATTGATAACATTGATGTTAAAGATTTATTTATAGAGGTTAGTTCTTTATCAAGAATGTTTAGATTTAGTAAATTTTTAAATACTGTTAAAATAACATTAGATATAGTAAAATTAGATAAACATTTTATTTATTATTTAATAGACTTATTACAAGTTATTAATAAATTAAAACAAAAAAAATAAAACCATTTGGTTTTATTTTTATTTACTTTGATAGCAAGTAAATGATTTAAGACTATTATCTAACTTAAATGATTGAGCTTTTTTTGGTCTCCCTACAGGTCTTTTAGTTTTTTTAGGCTTTTCTAAATGAAAAGATCTCATTGATTCATCTCTTCTTATCATACACTACCTCTTTCTATTAATCTTTTATAATACAATTTTATTCTATTTTTTTATATTGGTCAATATGAACTTGAAAAAAACTAGATAATTATACATTACTTTACATTATGTATAAATTAATAAATTTTATTTAAAATAAAGTTAGAGAGGTGAACCAAATGAAATCAACTGGTATTATCAGAAGGATAGATGAATTGGGTAGAATTGTAATACCGAAAGAAATTAGACAGAGTTTAAAAATAAATAATGGCGAAAATATTGAAATATTCATAGAAGAAGAAAATATAATTCTTTCTAAATATTCAAATATTAACAATATAAAAGAAATATGTGAAAAGCTAATTCAAACATTAAATAAATTTATAAAAAACATAATAATTGTATGCGATACACAAAATATAATAGCTACAAATAAACCTAGTTTTTTTAATAAAGGTATTCAAATAAATCATTTTATTAAAAATAAAGAAGGTATTATAAATTCAAATGCTTTTATTGAAAATAATAATAATGTTTATAATTACATAAGCTATAATATTACAATGAATGGAGATTTAAAAGGTATATTACTTTATTTAAAAGAGGATATAATAAAAACGGAAGAAAAACTATTACTAAATAGCGCTGCTACTTTTTTATCAAAATATCTTGAAGAATAATATTAATTGTGTTAAAATCTTTATATAAAGGTTTTGATGGAAAGAAAAATGTCTGATTTTTAAAGAGAGTCTAGGGTGGTGGAACTAGATAAAAGAAGCATTTCGAATGGCTCCTGAACTGCTTAATTGATATGTAAGTTAAGCCGTTAACATGCGTTAAATGTATGAGGTAACTTTGTTATAAATTAAGGTGGTACCACGCGAAATGCGTCCTTATTAAGGATGTTTTTTTTTGGAGATGATTATATGAGAAAATTTGAAAAAATAAGTTTTGAACAGTTTAAAAAAGATATAGAAGATAATATAGAATTATATGAAAATTATAATTTACCTGTAAGAAAAACAAAGTATTCAGCAGGGTATGATATATTTTCATTATATGATTTTGTTTTAAAACCAGGAGAAATTAAAACAATTCCAACAGGTATAAAAGCAGAAATGATGGATGATGAAGTTTTATTTATAATGGTTAGAAGTAGTATGGGGTTTAAATACAATATCAGACTATGTAATCAAGTAGGTGTTATAGATAAAGATTATTATAATAATCCTAATAATGAAGGACATATATTTATCAAAATCAAAAATGAAGGGGATAAAAACTTTGAAGTAAAAGCCGGAGATGGTATAGGTCAAGGTTTATTTATGAAGTATTTAGTAACAGATGATGATATTTCCACATCTACAAGACAAGGTGGAATAGGAAGTACTAATAAGGAGGAATAATATGAATAAAAAATTTTATATATCAACAGCAATCGC
>CAMOVA010000016.1 GCA_946626905.1 uncultured Bacillota bacterium
ATATAATTTAAATTCTGGACTTAACCAACTAGCAAATTCAAATGCAATATCAGGATGAGCATATGTTCCAATACTATACCTTCCACCTTTTGAAATTATTCCAATTGCTTTTGTTCTTCTTATCCATTGAGTTGGTGACATAGCAAATGAATTTCTACCATATTCTGTTTTAATTTGGTCGAATTCGACCAAATTAAAATTATCATTATGAAGTTGTTCCCATAAACCAATATAATCTATAGTAGTTATTTTTCTAAGCCAGTTTTTTACCGTAAAAGATGGATCACTAGAATTCTGATATTTAGCTAAATCAGTAAGCGAAATGTAATTATCAATTCCAACTTTCAATACACTAACATTCGTTTCTTTAACAATCATTTCTGTTACAAATATATCGTTTTCCAATCATTATAACCTCCTTATACTTATATAATACGATGAAAGTAAAAAAAATCCTTTTAAGCAACAAAAAAACATACCATTTCAAGTATGTTTTATTCACTTCTTGGAGTTAATATTTCATAACCATCTTTTGTTACTAAAATAGTATGTTCATAGTGAGCAGCAGGCAAACCATCAACTGTATTTATTGTCCAATCATCATCCATTATATAAATATTTCTTTTACCACTTGTAAGCATTGGTTCTATACAAATTACCATTCCTTCTTTTAAAGTTGGTCCTGTATTTGGTTTACCAAAATTAGGAACATCTGGATCTTCATGCATATCACTTCCAATACCATGCCCACACAATTCTCTTATAACACCTAAATTATGTTTGATTGCATATTGTTCTACTGCATTTGATATGTCTCCTATTTTATTTCCAGGTTTCACTTGTTTTATTCCTTCATATAATGCTTTTTCTGTATGTTCCATCAAATATTGTTTTCTAGGATTAACATCTCCAATTGCATATGTCCAAGCAGCATCTGCATTATAACCTTTATAATTTACAACTATATCTAGTGTTATAATGTCACCGTTTTTTAATTTTCTATTATTAGGTATTCCATGTACAACTGTGTCATTAACACTTGTACAAATACTTGCTGGATAACCTTCAAATCCTAAACATTCAGGATATCCACCTTCTTTTATTATAAAATCATGAGCTAATTTATCTATTTCTTTTGTAGTTATACCAGCTTTTAAATATCCTTCTAAATATTTAAATGTTTTAGACATAATAATACCAGCTTCACGCATTAATTCTATTTCTTTTTCCGATTTAATTGATATCACAAAATCACTTCTTTCTCTTTAATTATATCATATTTTCTTTTTATCACATAGAAAATTAATTATAACTGTACCTATTATTAAAACTAATAACGAATAAAATAAATTGGAAATACCAAATAAGATAGTACCTATTATAATTAATATAAAATTTATAAAAAAATTAATAATATATTTTTTTATTTTTGTATATTTATTAATAAAAAGAATAAGTATTGTAATTCCACCTGATGAAAAACCTAAATTAAATATACACGAAGTAGTTATTCCATAAATAATTCCAGCTATTACAACTTTTAATAATATATTTACATCAAAATATATACAAGCACTTGTTATTTTAATAAATAGAGGATATAAAAACGATGATATTAAAGCAGATAAAGTAATACTTTTTTCTAAAAAAAATATACTTATAATTATCATAACTGTATTAATTATTAGTACTAATAGATATGCTTTAATATTAAATATATAATTTAATATTATTGCGAGTGAATTAGTACCACCTGTTACTAAGTGTAATGGCTTTAATATTAGATTAAAATTCAATGATGCGAAGAATATATAGATGAATAAATACATATATTTTTTCATAGAATCACCTATTTTAGTATAGGCAAATACATAAAAAAAACTCTTAATAGAGTTTAATTTCAAAATGGTGGACCTGAATGGACTTGAACCATCGACCTCACGCTTATCAGGCGTGCGCTCTAACCAGCTGAGCTACAGGTCCATAAATATTGGACTACTTAAGTATACATTATTTTTTATGTTTTTGCAATACTTTTTAGTACAAAAAAAAGAAAATTATTATTTTCTTTTACTAACAGATATTCCATCTCCTATATCATAAAAAACTGTTTCAAATTCATTATTTTCCTTTAGAAAACTAATATACTTATTTAGTTTTCTAACAAGTCCTCTTACATTTCTACTTTCAATTTCATTTTCTTTATCAATTAGTCCATGAAATTTTAAATTATCTGAAACAATAACACCTTTATTATCTAAATTCTTTTTGAATTTCTCAAAAAACTTTATATATTGACTTTTAGCAGCATCAATAAATATTAGATCATAAGTATCTTCTAATTCAACATTGAAAGCATCATCAAAAATTATATTAATTTTATCTTCTAAATTAAATTCTTTAATATTTTTAACTGCTTCTTTATATCTTTTTTCATCTCTTTCAATAGTTGTTACTGTAATAGATTCATCTAATAAACACATACGAATTGCCGAATAACCTATTGCACTGCCTATTTCTAACACTTTTTTTATATCATTTTCTTTTATGTAATTAAGTAAAAATTCTATTCCATCATGTTCCATTATTGGAATATTATTTTCTTCTGCGTACTTTTCTAAATCTAATATTCGTACCATAATTGCTCACTCTTTAATTTTTGAATAATTGCATTATGTTCAGCTAATGTTTTACTATAATATATCTTTTTATTTTTATCAGCAACAAAGTAAAAATAATTACTCTTTGTTGGATTTAAAACTGCTTCTATTGATAAAACGCTTGGATTACAAATAGGTCCTACTGGTAATTTGCCTGCCATATTTTTATTTCTTGTATTATAGGCATTAGAAGCATTTAACTCATTTTGATATAGGTCTCTATCTCCCATGTTTATCTTAGCACCATAATAAGTTGTTACATCACTACCTAATGACCACTTATGATTTAGTCTATTATAAAATACACCAGCAACTCCTCTTCTATCATTTCCTACTGATTCTAATTCAACAATAGAAGATAATGTTAATAATTGATGAACTGTATATTTATTATTTTGTAGACTTGTTTGATATTTACTTAATTTTTTTTCTGTATTATCTAACATTGTTTTAAAAATATCTTCAATTTTAGAATCTTTTTTAAATTCATATGTATCAGGATATAAATATCCTTCTAATGAATAATATATATTTCTATTTTTTATATCGGCATTTAAAAACCAATATCTTGTAATTAATGAATCTAAATACGATGTATCTTTTAATTTAGTCAATATTTCAGTTTCAGTTATATTTGTTTTAGAAGTTATAATTTTAATATAATCTCTCATATTTTTACCTTCTTTAAAGGTAATTGTTATATTATCATTATAATTTGTACCATTATTTAAAGTGTTAATTAAAGATTTTACATCTTGATTTTTATTTAATTTATATACACCCTTTTGTAAATTATTAGGTTTATGAATTTTAACATATAATTTATAAAAGAATTCTGATTTAATTAATCCACTTTCTTTTAAGTCATCTGAAAGACTTAAAAAAGTTTCATTTTCATTTACAACAAAAGTTACTTCTTGTGACTTTTTACTTACACTACCAATATTTATAAAATAAACCATAACTAAAGAAAGACATATGATTACATTTAAACTAATTAATGAAATTATAATTGGTCTTCTTTTAATTCTTCTTTTCTTCATATAACAAAAAGCGAGTTTTTTACTCGTTTTCTCCTTGTACTTCTTCTTGTAATTGATTTAATATTTTTTCAATTACAGACCATTCTTCTTCAGTTTGAATTGGGTGTAATTTTGTTTCATCTTTATCAGGTTCATAGATAGAAGCATATACTTTGATATTTCCATCTTGATCCTTTGTATTATCTGTATAAACTATATAATTTTTCTTTGTTTCATCTGATTCAAATGTAAATAAAACTTCATATTCTACATCTTTTCCATTTTCATCAGTTATTTTAAATGTCATTTTTTCTTCCATATTATCTTCCTTTCACTCTATCTAAATATGTTTGTAATATTATATTAGCAGCTAATTCATCTTTTTTTTGTTTACGTTTTTTTCTAGATATATCAGCTTCTAACATATAATGTTCAGCTTCTATTGTTGATAATCTTTCATCTTGTAAAATTACTTCTTTATTTAAATATTCTTCTATTTTTTTGGCAAACTCCATAGTTTCTTCTGCTCTGAAACCTAAAGAATTATTCATATTTTTAGGCAAACCTAAAACAAGTTTTTCAATTTGTTCTTCTTCTACTATTTCTTTTAAAGGTATTAATAATGAATCATAATCTTTGTCATTAAAGTGTAATGTTTTATATGTAGATGCGATGGTACCTGTTCTATCACTTATAGAAAGTCCTAGTGTTTTAGTACCAAGATCTAAACCTAAATATCTCATTTAATCGATTCTTTTACTATAACCTCTAAAAGTTTTGATGATTTAATACTTAAAATTTTAGCACGAGCATCTTTATATGAAGTAATGTATCCAGGATCACCACTTAATAAATACCCAACTATTTGATTTATTGGATTATATCCTCTTTCTTTAAGTATTTCTGCTACTTCTTTTAAAATTGCTAATGCAGCAGCATCTTTAAATTCATTTGTTTTAAATACTCTTGTTTCATCCATTTTATCACCTACTTTATGAATCACCTATATTGTAACATTTATTAATTACTTTTTCAACATCATTTTTTGTTCATTATTTAGATAATTTTCTAAATAATCACATAACAAATAATCATCTAATGGAAGACTTGAAACATCTATATCTTTAATAATTTTATTATCATATAAGAAGTAGTCTCCTATTTTTGATAATCGTGGCAAAGAAAGTTTTGTAAGTTTTACAGCGCTTCTCATAAATCCATCGCCCACTTCTTTTACATTAGGCGCTTCTAAACTTTCAATTCCATCATTAAAATATATAAATAAGTTTCCAATCTTCTTTACTTTAGGAATCTTAATATTTCTTAAACTTCTATTAAATTCTAAAAAACAATTTTTAATAGTTTCTAAATTATTGGCTTCAAAGTTTTTTATGTATTTACAATTCAACATAAATCCATCGCCTATTTTAGTAACTAAATCATTTTTATATCCTATTATTCTATTATTATTATCAAGTGTTATTACAATATCTTTATTGATGATAACTTCTTTATATTCTTTATGTTTTTCTATTTCTACTTTTTTTATCTTTCCAATTGTTTGTGGAAAACAATCATGCATTTTCTTTAGATAAGTTTTTATAGTTTTTTCTTTCATGTCTAACATATAATAATCCATAACAACATATCTTTCATGAGCATATTCATGTTTTACTCCACTATCTATTACTATGTTGTTTGGACATAAAAATATATTATCTAAAGAATAATTATATTTATATAATTTACCATCATCTGCTTTTACATAATTAGGAATTTCAAAATACTCTTCTTTACTACATACATTTAATTTATAATATTTTTCAAAAGCATGAGTTAAACCTGGAATTATGTTATCTAAATTATTAGAAAAAGTAGCATCTGGATTTTGTACTTTATCATTATATCTATTTTTTATTGATAATATATTAGCAAGCCCTCTTCTAAATTGAATACTGATAACTGATGTTCCATATAAATCTTGTCTTTTAGGATATGGAAAATCTTCTCTTTTTATTTCATCAACATTTTTCTTTACTGCGAAAAATACATGACATATTTTTAATCTTTCATCATTAAATGTACATAATTTTTCACTAAATTCATAATACTTTTTAAATTCTTGAATTTCTTTTTCTGTCTTACATTCATATAAGTCATACCCAGCTTCGCTTAATAATTCACTTGGTGTTTTATCAGTAATAGTTGTATCATTTTCAATATTGTAAAAATGATATATATAATCAACAAATTTAGATTCTAAATCACTTTCTTTTATATCATCATATAAAACTTTTGAAAAAGCAAAATTATCACTCATTACTTTAAAAAGTTCACCAGGTTTTTCTAAAATAGTTGGGAATGATTTGCGGCAGAATTGTTCCATTTTTTCCCCATATTTATCTTTTATCAATTTTAAATCATAATTTGTTTCTGACATAATTTCTCCTATAAATCAATAAAATATTTTTTATACCAAATAAGGAATGAATAAATTGTATAAATTTTTCTACCATTATTCTTTTTGTTACTGTAGTGTTCTTCTAAAAGATTTAATATTTTATCTTTATCAAAGAATTCATCTACAAATGATTGTTCAAACATCTTTTTTACAAGTTTGTAATATTTTTCTTCTTTTATCCAAATAGAAAATGGAACTGGGAATCCTTTTTTAGGTCTCTTTGCCCAATTTTCAGGAATAACTTTTTCTGATGCACATCTTAATGCATATTTAGTTGTTTTATCATTTACTTTATATTCACTAGGAATTGTTAATGATTGTTTGAATAATTCTTTATCTAAGAATGGTACTCTTAATTCTAACGAATTAGCCATAGTCATTTTATCTGCTTTAAGTAAAATATCATTTGGTAACCATAAATTCATATCTATATATTGTTTTTTAATTAATTCTGGCTGATCTTTAACTTGATCATAATATGGTTTTGTTATATCTCTAAAACTTAATTTAGATTGATAATTTTTTGTTAAAATATCATTTGCTTCTTTATCATTCATTATGAATGCTTCACCAACATAATATTCTTCTAATTTTTGTCCACCTTTAATTAAGAAACCTTGTCCTTTAAAATAAGGAAAAATAGATACTATATTTTTTATTCCTCTTCTAATAAAGAATGGAATTTTTTTATATCTTTTAAAAGCTTTTGTTTCAAAATATGATTCATAGCCACCATATATTTCATCTGCACCTTCTCCTGATAAAACTGCTTTAACATCACGTCTTGCAAGTTCTGATAAGAAATAAAGTGGTACTGCCGATAAATTAGCATGTGGTTCATCTGAATAATATTGAACACTTTCTAGAGATTTAAAAAATTCATCAGGTTTAATTAATTTTCTTTTGTTTTTTATTTTTAAAATATCTGATAATTCTTTTGAATAATTTGTTTCATTAAATTTATCTCCATAATCAAATCCTACTGAAAATGTAAGATCAGGCTTAAATACTGAAACAACGTAACTAGAATCAATACCACCTGATAAAAATGATCCTACTTTAACAGTATCATCACTTATTTTATGGATTTCTACTGAATGTTCAATATTTTTATGAATACTATCAACCAATTTATTAAATTCTTGTTTTTGTTCTTTATATTTATAATTGAAATATTTATTTAGTTTAATTTTTCCATCTTTATATTTTAAAGTATACCCTGGTTTTAATCTATAAACACCTTTAAAGAAAGTTTCATCTAAAACTGAATATTGAAATGTTAAGTATGGTTTTAAAGCTTCTTTATTTAATTCTTTATTAAAGTTTGGATTAGGAATAAAACTTTTTATTTCTGACGAAAACATAAATGTATCATTTTGAACTGTGTAATAAAACGGTTTTATACCAAACATATCACGAGCTGCGAATAATTCTTTGTTTTTAACATCCCATATAACAAAAGCAAACATACCTCTTAATTTATTGACTATTTCTTCTTTATATTCTTCATAACCGTGAAGAATTACTTCAGTATCTGAATTATTACTAAATTTATAACCTAGTTTTATTAAATCAGCTTTTAATTCTTTAAAATTATATACTTCACCATTATAAACAATAACTAAGGATTTATCACTATTATACATTGGTTGTGAACCATTTTTAACATCTTGAAAACTTAAACGTCTAAATCCTAAAGCAATATCGTCATCTACATAATAACCTTCCATATCAGGTCCTCTATGTATAATAGTTTTACTCATTTCTTTTATTACTTTATTTTTATTTTTATCTTTATTTACATATCCTGTAAATCCACACATATGATCACCTCTTCTTAATTATCGTTTGGTGGATATTTTTTATATAACTTATAATCTTTAAAATAAATTCTATTCATCCAAAATACACGATATAGACTTGAATCTTTTTTATATTTAAGTGTATAATCATATTTTTTTTCTTTTATTAATTGCAACGCTTCTTTTTTTAATTCTTTATTTTTAACATATTTTTTTATCATACTTTTTGGAGTCGCTAACCAAAGATGTTTATTATAATTATAAACTGTATCTAAATCTTTATTATAAACATAATCATCTACTAGATATCTTGATAAGTTAAATCCAGCAGCTGTTGTAAAGAAACTACTTCTACCTTGTCTTATATTTATTTCAAATAATTTAAATGTATTATCTCTAACATCATATTTAATATCAAAATTAGAAAAACCTACATATTTAATATCCTCTAAAAATGATTTTATTTTTTCATATAATTCCTTATTTCCATCTGACATTAATACTTTATAATTACCGATACCATATGGTGTATGTTCTTCTAATAAACAATGTCCTAAACACATCATTTTAACTTTACCTTTAGAATTACTATAACAATTCATAACCCACATAGCATCATCATTTCCAGGAATAAAGTCTTGTACAATTATATTTGAACGATATTCAGAACCATATATACTATTAACTATTTTAACTAATTCATCCATATCGTTTGCTTTATAACTTTTTTCTTTTCCTTCAAAATTAACTTTTGAATATTCTGTACTACTAACAGGTTTAACTGCTACTGGAAATCCAAATGGTAGTTTTATTTTATTTCTATTTTTATATGTAATTATGTATGTTTTAGGATAATCCAATTTATATTCTTCACAAATATTATAAAATGATTCTTTGTTTTCTAATTTATCTTTAGTTTTCTTATCCATAAATGGTAATACAAAATATTTTTCTAATAAATCTCTATTATCTACTACTAGATTTGTATACCATTCTACACATGAAAGTAAGATTAACTTATCATATTTTTTACTATATTCTTCACCTATTTTTTTCATTACTTTTCTAAATATTTTAGTATCAGTTAAATTATCAAATAATTTAACATCAATTATTTTACTATTTTTTGTTTCAAGTAATGGAAACTTTGCGATTCCTAGTGATTTAACACCATATTCTTCATAGAAAGATCTTGCTAATCCATATGCATTTGCATCTGCTCCTAGTATAACGGGTAAAAATTTACTTTCCATAATATCACCACTCTCATTATATAACAAATACCCTCTGATAGCAAATAAATTGACACTTACTTTATAGATTATTTTTTTTAAACTTTTAAATTAGAAAGTTGTATGTTATAATTGAAATACATAGTAGAAAGGATTGGATTATGAAGAAAAAAGTATTAGTTTTAACATTTATTTCACTACTAATAGTAAATCCAATATTTTTTAATAATGATATCAAAGCCAAAACTCTTGGGGACTTAAAAGCTGAGTTAGAAAAATCTAAACAAGAATACGCAAACACAAAACAAAAGCAGGCTGAAACCGAGAAAAAAATGACTAATGTTAATTACAGTATTAAAAATGCACAAAATGAAATGGAAAAAGCTAGTAGTGATATTGAAAAAATAAATAATGAAATAGAAAAATTAAATGAAGATATTGCTTTAAAACAAAAAGAAATTAAGAAAATTATTAATTTCTATGAAGTAGCTGATGGTGATTCTGCATATTTAGAATATGTCGTTGGAGCAAGCGATTTTACTGATATGATATATCGTAGCGCTGTTGTAGAGCAAATGTCTAAATATAATAAACAATTAGTTGATAAATTTAATAAACAAATCGAAGATAATAAACAAAAACAAAAAGATTTAGAAAAAAAGCAAGTTGAATTAAAAGAAAAACAAAAAGTTCTTGAAAAAGAATACTCTTCTTTAGGTAGTCAATTAGAAGATATCGTAGATATTAAAGTTGATGAAGAAGAAGCTATTAGAGTTCAAGAAGAAATTATTAAAATGTATCAAGATAAAGGTTGTAAAGACAATGATAATATTAAAACTTGTGGTAAAAAAATGTTGCCACCTGATACTAAACTATGGAGACCACTAATATCTGGTAGAATATCAAGTAACTTCGGTTGGCGTAGTTATAATGGTGGTGATTATCATACAGGTATCGATATTGCAAAATCAAGTGGTACACCTGTTTATGCGACTGCAAATGGTACTGTTGCTGCCCTAACTTATAAATATAACTGTGGTGGTAATATGGTATTTATACATCACAATGTTAAAGGTCACTACTATACAAGTTTATATATGCATTTACAAAGCATTAATGTTTCTAAAGGAGAAACTGTTACTAAAAATAGTATTATAGGTTATGTTGGAGGAGGTTCTACTACTCCATGGGATCGTTGTACAACAGGTCCACACTTACACTTTACATTATTAAACGGATTAGTTGGTACAGATTATCGTGCATGGTCTTCTACTTTCTACTCTCGTTTATTAAATCCTAGATCATATGTTAATTTCCCTGCTTTAGGAAAATCATTCAGTGATCGTTTGACAGCATATTAAAAAGAGTTATACTCTTTTTTCTTTTTTTATGATACAATAGACATGGTGATAAAATGAAAAGAGAATTAATGAAGAATACAATTATTATTGCGATTGGTAAATTTTCAACGCAAGTAATATCTTATTTGTTACTTCCTTTATATACTTCAATATTAACAACTAAACAATATGGAATTTATGACTTTATAGTTACAGCTTGTATATTTGTAGTTCCATTTGTTACTCTCTTACTTGAAGAATCAATGTTTAGATTTTTAATTGATGAAGAGAAAAAAGAAGGAAAAGAAAAAGTTATAAGTAATGTTTGTATATATTCTTTATTTAGTGTACTTATATGGTCAGTAGTTTTATTTTTATTCTTAACAATAACTGGTTATAACTACACTACTGCATTTATTTTATATTTAATTTCTTGTGTATTTATAACTCTTTGTAATAGTATTACTAGAGGTATGGGAAAATTAAAAATATATTCTCTTTCTAATTTTATATTAAGTGTTATTACAATTGTTTTAAATGTATTATTTATTGCTAAATTTAGGTTTGGTGTTAATGGTTTATTATATGCAACTGTACTTGCAAATTTATTAACTAGTATCTTTATTATTTTTAAATTAAAGATTTATTCTTTTATTAAATTTAAAACTTTTAATAAGAATTATTTAATGAAGATGGTTAAATATTCTTATCCTTTAGTACCAAATAGTATTGGATGGTCTATTATTAATATTTCCGATAGAATTATTGTTACTTTTGTATTAGGAGCTTCATCTAATGGTATTTATGCGATGGCTAATAAATTTCCTAATATTATGAATACTTTCTCTGGATTCTTCTTCACTGCTTTTAAAGAAAATGCCAGTAAGGTTATAAAGAAAAAAGATTATGAAGACTACTATAACAGTATATTAAAAATAGTTCATAATTCTTTTATTACTATATCATTATTATTAATAACTATTATACCTTTTATATTTAATCTATTTATTAAAAAAGATTATGTTAGTGCTTATGATTATATTCCAATACTTGTAATTGCTTTATACTATGGTAATATGTCAGGTTTTTATGGAAGTTTATTTGTTGCTTTTAAAGAAACAAAAATAATTGGTTCATCTACTATAGTTGGTGCTAT
The DNA here is from genome assembly GCA_946626905.1 of uncultured Bacillota bacterium. Taxonomy (GTDB): domain Bacteria; phylum Bacillota_I; class Bacilli_A; order RF39; family UBA660; genus OMSK01. The sequence goes on from CAMOVA010000016.1 coordinate 11,674, forward strand.
ACTTAATATTATTATTAATATATTATTGATTAAATTTATTGGTTTATATGCCGCTGTTATATCAACTCTTGTATCAAATTATATCGTTACTATAATAAGAAGAGAAAAACTAAAGAAATATATGACTTTAAATAAAATTGAAAATTATTATGGTTCAATTTTGATTATGGCTCTAGCTACTGTTGTTTACTATTTTAAAAATCCAGTATTAAATATCATTTCATTAGTGTTATGTGTTACATATGGAATACTTGTTAATAAAGATTTAATTGGTGATTTTAAAAAAGTATTTATGAACAAAATAAAAAGATCTTAATGATCTTTTTTTTGATATATTCTTATCTTTTTACTGCCATATTTTTTTTCTTTTATAATATCATAACTACAATCAAACACTTCTGTTTCATATTCACAAATAATTAATCCATTGTCCTTTAATAAATTATACTCTTCTATTTTTTTTAATGATTTATTAATTAGATTATCTTTATATGGTGGATCTAAAAATATAATATCAAAAGATATATTATCCTCATTAAATCTTTTTAGTGCTCTTTTATAATCTTCATTTCTTATTTCTTTTGCTTCTACATTTTTTGTGTTTTCTTTAATAGCTTCTATAGATTTAATATTATGATCTATAAAATAGCAAAAACTAGCTCCATTACTTAAAGCTTCTATTCCAAGTGCTCCAGAACCTGCAAATAAATCAAGACATACACTATCTTGAATTTTATTTTGAATACTTCCAAACAAGGATTCTTTTACCCTATCCATAGTTGGCCTAGTACCATCTATATTATCTCCTAATAATTTTTTACCTTTATATTTTCCACTAATTACGCGCATAATAAACTCCATTTCTAATGCTATTTTATCATTATTTTAAATTAGTTACAACATTTTGTATTAATTCAATAGTTGATAAAGCTTTACTTATTTTATCACTAGTTCTTAAATGATAATATGTTTTTACTTCTTCTTCAAATTGTTTAAAAAGTGATGGATTTAAATATAAATACTTATACCAAATGGAGTTTTCTCTTAAATATTGTTTATAATAAACATTACTTTTTATTTTTTGTTGTATTTCTAAATTCAATCTTCAAAATGTTTATATAGTGGTCTAGGTTTATATTCTGTATTAGTTGACTTAGTGTTATTTGAGCCTAAATCCTCTAAAACTCCTAGAACTCTTTGTACACTATTTATTGATTCCTGCATCTTATCAACATTAATATTTTTTAACCAACTTAATATGTCAACTGTAGCTGTAGCTTCTACTTCTTTTTTTATATAAGGTTCCCATACTTTATCATTACTACCATACATATCATACATTTCATAAAAAGATTGCCAGGTCATTTCTTTATTTTTTATGTATTTTAATAAACCAGGGTTGTCTTTTACAAAACCTTTAAAATCTTCTAACTTACTCATATAATCACCTAATTTATTATATGTTATTTATAATATCATTTAACCAAAAATATTTATTATTATTAAAGTCTATTACTAATATTTTTTTATTATAAATATTAAATATTTTAAATAGTATAGAATTCCTATTTGGAGTTATTAATAATATATTTGATGGACTTATTCTAATTAAATCTTTAGTATTATCTATGTATAAGTAATTATTATACTTTTTAGTATTGAATCTACTAACAAAATAGTTTGTAAGTAGTTTTACACTTACGGGACTACAGATATCATTATATAATTTTATTCCATAATCAAAATCTTCTATTTTCATATGAAATAACGTTAATAGTATTTTATATAAATAATCAGTATGATTTTTATATATTTTATATGCTTCATTATTTATTACAAATAAATGATATTTATTCATACAATCACCTATTATACAATGGTAAAAAAAAGTAGATTTAATCTACTTTTTCTAATAATTCTTTACTTATATATCCTACTAATATACCTGATATTATTGAAAATATTATAAGTACAGGTAAATAAAACATTATATTTATTTTTAGTATTATCATAGCTATTAATAATTGTCCTATAGTATGTGAAACTGCTCCTACTATACTAACTCCTATTATTGATAACTTTGTATATTTTGCTAATCTCATCATAATTATACTTAATATTGCACCTGATAAACTAAATGAAAATGTTATTGAAAACAATCCTGTTTTTAGTATACCAACTACAATTACTCTAATTATAGAAACATAGATTGCATCTTTAAATCCATATTTATATAATGCATATAATACAATTATATTAGCTAAACCTATTTTAAAGCCAACTAATACTCCATTAAATAATGGTATAAAGCTTTCTATAATACTTAAAACAATGGATATTGAAATAAGCATTGATATATTTACTATTTTTTTTATATCCATTATTTCACCACCGTATCAATGTTATCTACAGTTTTTATTTCAACAACTATTTTATTAGGTAAACATATTATTTGTTCATATGAATGTGATATATATCCTCTTTTACTACAAAGATGTTTTGGACTTTTTTCTTCACTTACTTTTATCTTTTTATTTTTAACAACTAATTTTACCATTCCGTTATATCCCTTAACAGTATAATTTTTATCTTTATTTAAATCAATTTTTTTTACTAATTTATTTTCATAATAAACATAGGCATATTTATATTTTTTATCTTTTTTATATATAAATATCAATGATAAAAATGTTAGTAAAAGCAATATAATTATTAGTATTAGATCATACTTATTAATTTTTGTATTCATATTTTTTTGCATTAGAAGAATATTTTATTTTACCATCGTTGGTATACCATATTGCTTCTACTCCTTTTAATTTATCTACATATTTAATTCCATCTTCTATAGGTAATAAATATAAATATGTGGATAATATATCAGCATATGCACTATTTTTTGTTATTACAGTAACACTTTTCATATAGTTAGTAGGATACAATGTTTTTGGACTTATTATATGGCTATATCTTTTACCATTATATTCATAATATCTTTGATATCCACCACTTGTTACAACTGCCATATTATGACATTTAACAATATCAAATATATCATTTTCAACATCAGGATTTTCTATTCCTATTGTGTATTCTTTTTTATTTATATTTTTTCCTACTAATACATTTCCACCTGCATTTATTAAATATTCTTTGATGTGTTTTTTTTCTAAATATTCTCCAACTATTTGAGTAGTATATCCTTTTGCGATTACGCCTAAATCTATATTAGGATGATTATTAAGTATTTTATTGTTTTTTAAAACTATTTCTTTTTTATTTAAGTTAGCTAGTTTTAATTCTGAATCACTTGGTAATCCACCTAACATATCTCTATATGACTTCCATACATCTATTACATTACCCATTTCTATATCAATCAAACCATTAGTTTTTTCTTTATATTTTAATCCATATTCTATAACATCATATAATTTTTTATCTATTTCTATATATTCATCATTACTTTTATTATTTTTTATATAATAAATATTTTTAACATTATTATATGATTTATATCTATCGGTTAATTGGTGGTATTCCTTATATATTCCTTCTACTTCATTTAGTATTTTTTTAGCTTTTTTACTATTATTAGAATATATTTTTACATAAATATATGTATCCATATAGAAAAATTTCTTTGAATACTCTCTTTTTTTTAGATATGTATTACTTACAACAATAATTCCTAAAAGAAATATTAATACTACTATTATTATTCCAATAATTTTATTTATTATATTATGCATATCATTACCTCTTCATATATTTTATTTCAAATATTGTACCTTTATCTTTTTCAGATTTAACATTTATAAATCCATTATCTTTTTCAATTATTTCACGAGAAAGCGCTAATCCTATTCCAAAACTATTTACCTCATCATTTATTTTATAAAATCTATCAAAAATATGTTTTATTTTATCTTTATCTATTCCTTTACCATAATCTTTTATAATAATTTTAGTGTAGAATACGTTTTCAGATATTAAGATATCTATGTTACTACTAGTATTAGAATATTCTATAGAATTCTTAACTATATTAGTTAATGCTTCTACTTCCCAATTATAGTCACCTATAAATTTAGAATTTTTACCAATTAAATTTATTTTAATATCTTTTAGTTCTAACATATTTTTTAATCTAAATTTAACATCATCTATCAATTTATTAGTTTCAATTTTTTCTTCTTTAAATCTTACCATTCCAGCATCAAACTTAGATAATTTAAGTAATGTAACTATTAAAAAATTCATATTAAAAATAGTTGTTTTAATATCATTTAAATATTCTTGTTTTAAAGTTTCATCCATATCAGTATCTATCATATTATCTATAAGTATTGATATTTCTGTAAGTGGTGTTTTTAGTTGATGAGAAATAGATGCTAGATTATTTTTTAAGTTTTCTTGTTCTATCTCTTTATTTAAAGCATCTTCTTTTAACATCAATGTTATTTTATATAATTCATTTTTTAAATTAGATAATTCATCTTCACTATTATCTTCTATATCCAAGCTATAATCTTTATGATTTATTTTATCTATCATTTTAACTATACCATTAAGTTTTTTCTTATAATCACAATTAAAAATATATTGGATAATTGTTATAATTATAAACACACTAATTATTAATATTGAACTAATTATTAAATGGTGTTTATATTCTTTATTTAATTTTTCAATTGAAGATACTTCATTTGTTTTAATACCAAATTTTTCTAATGTATTAGAATTTGAAGT
>CAMOVA010000017.1 GCA_946626905.1 uncultured Bacillota bacterium
AATAAAATATATAGATTAAAAAGTGGGTGAAACAAATGAATAATGGAAAGTATTTAATACCAGCAAACTCTAAAAGATCATTATTGATCTTTGGTTTGTTTAATAAATTTGATTTAATATTATTTGGTAGTGGTGTTATAACAACTTTGATCCTGATGTCTTTAGTACAATCTGTAGACAGTTGGGTTATACTTATGTTAGTTGTTTCCCCTGCTCTTATTACTGGGTTATTAGTATTTCCTTTGTTACATTATCATAATGTATTAACATTATTGATATCGGTATGGACATTCTATACTACAAGACAAAGATTTATTTGGAAAGGTTGGTGTGTGAAAGATGAGTTTAAAGAAGAAAACAGTAAAAACTAAGTATACAGAACAATATGTTCCTATTAAAAATATTACTAATGGTTTTATAGTTTTAGAGAATAATGAAAAAGTTACTGGTTTAAAAATTGTACCAAGAAATATTTTTATTTCTGATCCAGGTACTCAAAATGCAATAATAGCTAATCTTCAAAATGTTTATAATGTTATGGATTATGAATTTTGGATTATTGCTGCAGATAGACCAGTGGATATAAATGTATTCTTATCAGAACTTCAATTATTATATTCAAGAAATAATGATTCTGTAGTTAGGAAATTAATTCTTGAAGATATAGAAAAAGCCAATACTTTTACAAATAACAATGTTGTTGATACTGAGTATTTCGTATTATTTAAACATAAAGATCAAGAAGTTTTAAATAAAAGAATTAGACAATTAATTACTATGTTTGCGAATGCTGGTTTAAATTCGCATCAAGTATCTAATGATGATTTAAGAGTTATTTTAGATAATTTCTTAAATGGTGGACAAACTACTAATTTTGGAGGTGTATTTGCATGACAAGTATAAAATCACAAATAGCACCTAAAGGGTTAGAGTTTAAACCAAATGGTTTTATAATTAGTGATAAGTATGCGACTATATTAACAGTTATATCTTATCCAAGAATTATTACTCCAGGTTACTTATCTAATTTAACAAGTATGTCTGGTATTAAAGTTGTTATAAAGCATATACCTGTTGAATTTTCTATTTTAAGAAAAATGTTAAATAAGGAAGTTGCTTTATTAAAAGATAGATATCAACATGAAAAAGACTTAACTTATCAAGAATCAATTAGACAAGATTATGAATCTTTAGAATTATTTATTTCTCAATTAGCAGCATCGCAAGCAAGAATATTTGACTTCCAAATGCATGTTATGATTACTGCTGATACAGAAGAAGAATTAAATAATAAAAAAATGCAAGTAAGAAATTACTTAGAAGCTATGGAAATGCGTGCTTTTCCACTTCGTTTTGAACAAGAAAATATTTTTAAATCAATGTTACCAATCTATGATGATCAAGAAATAGAAGGTAGAATTGGATTACCAATACCTAGTCCAACTATTGCGGCTATGTATCCATTTATATTTGATAGTATTAAAGATCCAGGACTTTCAACATTACTAGGTGTAGATTTCTCTGGTGGAGTTATATTATTTAATCAATTCTTATATAAAATAAGAAAAGAACATAATAGAAATAATGCTAATATGATTATTTTAGGTACATCTGGTAGTGGTAAATCAACTGCTGCAAAGATTTTATTTAGAACTCATATTAGAAATGGTTGTCAATTAGTTTGTATAGATCCTGAAGGTGAACTTGAGGGTATGACAAGACGTTATGGTGGAGACTTTATCGATTTAGGTAAAGGTGGTAATTATGGAATGATTAATCCACTAGAAGTAGTTATTGATGCTGATGAAGAAGAAGCAGAAAAAGGATTAGGATATACAGTATTTACAAGAACTCTTCAAACAATAAAAGCATTTATGAAATACTATGATCCATCAATAACAGAAGATGTATTAAATATGTTTACTGAAATTGTTACAGAAACTTATAGAAGATATGGAATGAATTTTGAATCAGATTTTACTAAGTTCTCTTCAAAAGATTATCCAACTTTTAAAGATGTTTATGCAACTATTAAAGGTAGACTTAATTCAATGACAGAAAAAACTCGTGAAAAAGAAGTTTTAGAACAATTAGAAATGAAAGTAAGACCAATAGTTAAAGAACTTAAATACTATTTTGATGGTCATACAACAATTCAACCAAGAAGTAGATTTATAGTTTTCAATATTAAAGAATTAATGAATGCTGATGTAAATATCAGAAATGCACTTTTCTTTAATATATTAAAATATGCTTGGGGTCTTACATTAGATAGAAGAATTGATACAGTATTATCTGTAGATGAAGCTCATGTCTTATTATCTGCTAATAATACTTTAGGAGCTGATTTCTTAGCTCAAATTCAAAGACGTTCTAGAAAATATAATACTGGAACAATCATTATTACTCAACAACCAAGTGACTTTAGTGATCCTAATGTTATAACACAAGGTAAAGCAATTTTTGATAATGCTTCATATTATCTTGTAATGGGACTTAAGAAACAAGCTGTTGAAGATTTATCTAAGTTAATAGATTTAAACGATAATGAAAAAGAAAATATCAAGCACTATAATCAAGGTGAAGCTTTATTTGTTTGTGGTAGTAGAAGAATGCAAATAGAAGTAATAGCTACAGAACAAGAATTAGATTCTTTTGGAACTGGCGGAGGATTATAGTAGAATAAGTTTGGTGGTGGTATTTTGGATAATAAAGAAAACCAAGATTTATTAATTACTGAGCAAATTGATGAAGAACAAGCATCAGAAAATTCTGATGCTTCTTATTCTAATGCAGAAATAAAGATAGTATCAGAATACCAAAAACCAAAAGCTATAAAAAATAATAGTCATTTTTTCAGAGAACAAAAACCTGAAAATATGCTTAATAAAAGAAATCAAAATGCAATTTCAAGAATACAAAATAGAAAATCAAATACACTTAATAAAAAATCTAGTTTAAATGATCCTACAAATATAAAACAACAACAAAATATGGATCAAAGTGATAGATTAGAAGAAAAACCTAGCTCATTAGATAATGCGAAAGATAAAGTAAAACAAGTTGGACAAGTTGCAAAAGATAAAGTTAAAAATGCAACTAAACAAGGTGTTAAACAAACAGGTAAAGCAGCAGGAGGTGCAGCAAAAAAAGCTGGTTCTGCAGCTGCGAAAGGTATTGTATCAATCGCAACAAATCCTGTAACTGCTCCTTATTTCTGGGGTGCTGTATTAACAATTTCTTTGATACTATTTGTTCCAATATTTATTTCAATTATATTTGGTGGTACAGAAGATAGTTCATCAAGTTCAGGTATATCTTTAAATTGTGAATATAATGTTGGTGGAAAAGAATATTCTGATATAAAAATTAGATTAATGAAATGTGATAGAAATAGCTTAATACCAATTGAAGGAGAGGAATTAGTTGATTTTGAAAAATATGTTTTAGGTGTTGCATATGCTGAAAATTCATCAAATGAAAATGCTTTTAAAGCACAAGTTATTGCGGCTAGAAGTTATACTCTTAACAGAAGAAAAATAAAAACAGAAAATGGTCAAAATATTATAGAAATGAGAAATTGTACTAATGATCAAGTATATTGTAATCCAGATAAAGGATGTTGGAGTAATAGCCGTTCTGCTAGTGATACTGTTTATTCTGGTGTTGATCATAGTAAAGCATGGTCTAAAGATGCTATAGCGGAGGATAGTGATTTTAGAAAATGGGCTAGTGAAGTAAATGGAATTGTTTTACAAGATTCTAATGAAAATGTAATTTATACACCTTACTGTGCAGATTATGATGTATGTTCTTTTTGTGAACCTGGTATATGTATGTCACAAAATGAAGCTACACAATTAGGAAAAGATGGAAAAGATTATAATCAAATTTTGATGAAAGAATATGCTTCAAGAAATCCTGGTGCTTCAACAGGTAAAAGTTGTCAAAGTGTTGGCTCTACAACTCCAGGCGATTTCATTTGGCCAACTGCTAGTGGTTATATAACTTCTCCATTTGGGCCTAGATCTTGTACAAATTGTACTGCTATTCATGATGCGATAGACGTAAGAGCACGTCAAGGTGAAGCAATATATAGTATTGCAGACGGTGAAGTTGTAAATGCTTCTGGTACTTATCATACTTTAACAATTTATCATGGTATATATAATGGTAAAAAGTTATTTTCTAGATATCAACATGGTGATATGTTAGTTCATGTAGGTGATACTGTTAAAAAAGGTCAAAAAATTGCTGCTAGTAATGGATGGGGACCTTCAGGAAGCGGTTCTTATGCTGCTCACTTGGATTTTACTATATTGCTAGGTGATGAAGAAGTAGATAATAAACAATGGAATAAAAATTATAGATATAATCCACTTATTAATTTATATAATTTAAGCTATAATGAAACAGGTAATTCAAATGCGATGGATGTTTCAATCAAAAAAGCGGATGATTCAATATTAAATAAAATAGAATATGGTGCAAATATTAGTGGATTATTTAGTACTAAATATTGTAAAACTTGGAATGGACCTTGTGGATAATGGAGTGATTATATGAAAAAATATATTATAATAATAATTACAGTTTTATTATATTTACTAGTGATGTTTTTTGTACTTCAACAAAATGGTAGTAAAAAAAATACTAATAAAAAAACTACAAAAAAGGAAGAAAAAAATCAATATATTATATTTAATACGGATACAGTGTTAAAAAAAGAGAATAACAGATTTCTTTCAGTAAAAAATAAAAAGTATAATGAAGAAAAGTATTATGCTTTTTCTAGTAGTAAGTATTTAGGAAAATATTACTATCGATTTGAAGGAAAAAAACAATATCTTTATGATGATAATTATAATCCAATAAATTTTAATGGGCAATTAGTTTTGAATAATTATAATGAGAATATGAAAATATGTAATTTAGTTAATCAAACTATAGATGATAATGATATTGCAAATGCTAATGAAATTCTTAAAAAGTATAATGTTACTTATAATAAAACTGATTTTGTATTAACAAAATATAGTTGTGATATAAATAATGATGATATTAATGAATTAATTTATTCATTAAAAACTGATTATGGTTATGAAGGGGATTCTATTTCTATTGTATATGTTAATATTAACAATAAAAATATATTAGTTTCTTCAACAAGAGATACAGTTTTATTAGAAGTTTTAGATGCTTTAGGTGATGATAATTTAGAAATATTAGCTATAGAACTTGTAGGAAGTAAAAGTTGTTATAAAGTATTTAAATATCAAAATAATAAATTTAAAAATTTAACTGTATGTTCATAAATATAGCTATAATTATATTTGGTTCAGTGATAATGTTAATGCTTGGATTAACTTTCTATATTTCAAGTGTTAATAAACGAAAAAATAGATTATAAAAACAAGTTAAATACTTGTTTTTATTTTTTAAATAAAATGCTAATAAGTATATTTATTTAATTAAAATTATGATATAATTGTTGTAGTGTGGAGGTTATTATATGAAATTAAAATTTAGGGCAGAAGCTAAAGATATATTTATATTTGTAATTTTTTCTATTTTTTGTTTTTATATAATTTCAGTGGGTGTACTAAATGCACTTTCTATATTAAAAGATGGTACTCTAAGTGGTTTAAATCCTCTTCCAATATTTGGAACAAGTGATTTTTTCTTAGTAGTAGTATTATATATAGTTATATTAATTATAGCAATCACAGGAGTTTCTTCTTACTTTTTTGAAAGAGAAAAAGGAATAGGGGTTGCTGTTGGTAAAAAAGACGAAAAAGGATATTCTAGATGGTGTAAAGATTCAGAAATGAAAAAAGCCGATGGAATTATGGTAATTAAACCAACTGATGATAATATACAAAAAGGTGGTATACCAATTTATAATAATGGTAAAGAAGTATGGGTAGATGTTAGTGGATATCACAATATGATTATTGGATCAACAGGTAGTGGTAAATCTCAAGGATTATCATTCCCATTTATTAATATTATGGCAAAAGCTGGAGAATCAATGATTATAACAGATCCTAAAGGTGAGTTATATGAAGGTACAGCTAAGGAATTGGAAAAAAGAGGATATAATATTATCATATTAAATTTCCGTAATCCAGAACGTGGAAATTGTTGGAATCCTTTTACTGTTCCATATAAATTATATGAACAAGGTAATATTGATAAATCAATAGAGTTATTAGAGGATTTAGCAAAAAATATCTTATATGATGAAAATAGTAAGGCGAATGATCCATTCTGGGAAAATACTTCAGCCGATTATTTTGCTGGTTTAGCATTCGCTTTATTTAAAGATGCCAAAGAAGAAGAAGTTAATATAAATAGTATAAATTACATGGCTAGTGTTGGAGAACAACGTATAGGTGGAACTAATTACATGAAAGAATATTTCAGTACAAAATCACCTACTTCAACTGAAAGCATTAAAGTTAATTCAACTATTTCCGCTCCTAATGAAACAAAAGGAAGTATCTTATCAGTATTTAATCAAAAGATACAATTATTCTCTTCTCGTGATAACTTATCTGAAATGTTATCAAGAAGTGATTTCGATATGGAGGAAATCGGAAGAAAGAAAACAGCTGTATTTATAGTTGTACAAGATGAAAAGAAAACTTATCATCCTTTAGTTACAATTTTCTTAAAACAATGTTATGAAACATTAGTTAGAGTAGCTCAAGAAAATCCAGGTGGAAAATTAAAATATAGAACAAACTTCTTAATGGATGAGTTCGCAAATATGCCACCACTTTCAGATGTTGATTCTATGGTATCAGCTGCTCGTTCTAGAAATATTAGATTATCATTTATTATTCAAAACTTCTCTCAATTGAACGATGTTTATGGTAAAGAAAAAGCAGAAACAATAAGAGGTAACTGTGGTAATACAATTTATTTATTAAGTACAGAGCTTGCTGCTTTGGAAGAAATAAGTAAAATGTGTGGTGAAGTTAAATCTAAGAAAGATGATAAAACTGATTCAAGACCACTTATTACAGTAACTGATTTACAAAACTTTAAAGAAGAGGAAGCATTAATATTAAGATCAAGAATGCGTCCATTTAAAACAAAACTTAAATATGATCATAAAATGGAGTGGGGTATGTCTAAAGAAAAGGCTGATTATCCAACTCGTGAAACAAAACCTGTTAATATATTTGATTTAAAAGCATTTGTTGAAGCACAAAGAGAAAAGAAAATTAATGATATGTTAAACGGATCATCAGATGATCATGAAATGAATATGAATGCATTTAATCCAGCCGCACTTTTTGGTCCACAGCCAAAACCTCAAAATGGATTTAATGTTGATGAATTAGTTAAGAAAATAGATGCTAAAATTGCTGAATTAGAAGAAGAAGAAAGACTAGAAAAAGAAAAGATGCAACACAAACAACGTGGAATTATTTCAGAACCTACTGCTGAAGATGTAACTTTAGAATCACAAGTAGTAGAAGAAAAAGAACCAGTTGAAAAAGCACCTGCCTTAGAACCTTCTATTACAGAACCAGAAGAAGTAACAGAAGTGATAGAAGATAATGATACAGAAGTTATTGAACCAGAAATCAAAAATGAAATAGATGATGACTATTTAGAAGATGATTATGATGAAGAAGTAACTGATGATCAATTCTTTGATGATTTCTTTTACGATGAATAGTAAGCAAATTAACTTATTTATTTAGATTACTCTACATACAATATATTGGGTGGTAAATATGGTATCTAATATATCTGTAGGAGAGTTAAAAGGTTTAAATAATATAATAGACTTGCGAAGTATACAAAGTTATAATAATAATCATATTCCTAATGCAATTAATATACCTTATGAAAAGTTGTTGGCAAGTCCTGGTAAGTATTTAAATTATAATGAAACATATTATTTATATTGTTATCAGGGTATAACTAGTTCAAAGGTATGCATGATTTTATCTAGTTTAGGATATAGAGTTATTAATATAGCTGGTGGATATGAGAAATGGATACTTGAAAAGGAAGATTAATCTTCCTTTTTTTAAGGTATTTATGGTATAATTAAAGAGGTGGTAATATGTATCAAGTAACAATTAATGATTTTGAAGGTCCGTTAGATTTATTATTACATTTAATAAAAAAACATGATATGGATATTATGAATATCAGTATTGAAGAAATAACTAAACAATACCTAGATTTTATTACAAAAATGGAAGAAATGAATCTTAATATAGCTAGTGAATATTTAGTTATGGCTTCAGAATTAATCGAAATAAAATCATCAACATTATTACCAAAGAAAGAAGAAGAAACTGAAGAAGAAGACGAAAGAGAAAATTTAATAAATAGATTAATTGAATATAAAAAGTATAAAGAAGTAACTGATCAGTTTAAACAATTAGAATTAGAAAGACAAAATTATTATACAAAACCAGAAGAAAATTTAAATATGTATGCTGATGCATCTGAAGGTTTAGATTTAGGCGATGTAGATTTAAATATATTGTTAGAAGCATTCTCTAAGTTCTTAGTTAGAAAAGAAGAAGAGAAACCACTAAATACTAAAATAACAAAGAAAGAGTATTCAGTTAAACAAAGAAGTACTGAAATAATAAATGTACTTAAAAATAAAAAGAAAGTTTATTTTGAAGAATTATTTGAAACAAATAAAAAGGATTATATAATTGTTACATTCCTATCAATATTAAACTTAGTTAGAAAGCATGAAGTAAACATTGTTCAAGAAAATAATTTTGATAGAATAACAATATCATTAAGAGGTGAAGCATGAACTTAGAAGCATTACTAGAAGGAATATTATTTGTAGTAGGTGATGAAGGAATCACACTTACTAATATTAAAGATATTTTAGAAATAGATGATGAAACTTTAAAAGAAACAATAAAAAAATTAAGTTTATCTTATAGTAATAAAGAAAGAGGAATTACTTTAAAAGTATTAGGAAATAAACTTAAATTAACTACTAAAGAAGAGCATAAAGAAGTGTATAAAAAACTAGTTGATGTTCAAGATCCAAATTTAAGTGAAGCTGCTTTAGAAACACTTGCTATCATCGCATATAATGAGCCTATAACACGTATTACTGTTGATGAAATAAGAGGAATAGGTAGTGCTCATATGATAAGAAAATTAGTATCTAGAGATCTTATTGAAGAAAAAGGTAGAAGTGAATTACCAGGAAGACCTATACTTTATGGAGTTACTAGTAAGTTTTTAGATTATTTTGGTCTATCTAGTACAGATGAATTACCAAAAATAGATGATATAGAAGAAAACGATGAAGAAGTAGATTTGTTTAATTCGAAATATAAAGAAATAGATTGATAATAATTATAATATTTGTTATAATTATTTCACACCAGCCTGGCGGAATGGTAGACGCATCAGACTCAAAATCTGACGGTAGCAATACTGTGAGGGTTCAAGTCCCTTGGCTGGTACCATATAAAAAATAAAAGGACTTAAGAGTCCTTTTTATTTACTTTATTTAATACTTTTTCAATTTCAGATGGCTTAACGTTATTTATTTGATACCATCCATACTCAGTCATTTTATTGTATGTGTTTTCTTGGTGTTTTAATGTTTCGTCTAAACCATGTTTTAAAATGTCTTTAACTTTTTTATTAGAACTTTCTAAAGTGCCATGAACAAATACTTCTACATTACTTTTTAATACTAATAAGTAGTTTTCCATTATTAATTGATCATTCATTAGTACATTCCTCCAGTAATTTAATTAGTTTTTTTTCTAACAAAGTATGTTCTTTTATTTGTTCTTCAAAGAATTTTATTAATTCTTCATCTTGTAAGCAGCCTGTCGATTCATTACAAATCTTTATAATATTTTGTTCATGACCTACAGCGTCTTCTACATATAGTAATTCTTTTTGTGTCATAAAAACCTCCCATTAATATTATGGTTAATATTAAAAATAATATTTGCTTTTTTAGTAATTTAAAGTATAATATATTTGGTGATTTTATGAACGAATTAATTATGATTAAATATGGTGAATTAACTACAAAAAAAGCCAATAGAAAAGTATTTATTAATCTACTTGAAAAAAATATTAATAATTTACTTAAAGATTTTGAATATAAAATAACTAAAGATAGAGTAAGAATGTATATAGAGTGTTCTTCATCTGATTTAGATAGTATTATATCTAAATTAAAAAAAGTCTTTGGAATACATGGAATAGTAGTAGCTCATAAAATAGAAACTGATGTAGAATTAATTAAGAAAACATGTTTAGAATTAGTTAAAAATAAATATTCTACATTTAAAGTAAATACAAAAAGAGCTGATAAAAATTTTGAAATTCATAGTATGGATTTCAATAATGTAATTGGTGGATATATATTAAAAAATAGTGATATGAAAGTAGATGTCCATAACCCAGAAGTATTAATTAATATTGAAATAAGAGTTGATGGTACATATATTTATACAAATGAAATTGCTGGATTAGGTGGTTATCCAGTAGGTATTCAAGGTAAAGGTTTATTAATGCTTAGTGGTGGGATTGATTCACCAGTTGCTGGATATTTAGCTATTAAAAGAGGTGTTGATTTAGAATGTTTATATTTTGAATCACCTCCACATACTTCTGTTCAAGCAAAAGAAAAAGTACTTAAATTAGCTAGTATTATAAATGAATATTCTGGAAATATTAAAGTAAATATTATTCCTTTTACTAAGATTCAAGAAGCAATATATAAAAATTGCCCAGATAGTTACATTATAACTATTATGCGTAGAATGATGTATAGAATTGCTGAAGAAGTGTGTGCTAGAAAAAAACTAAAAGTAATTATAAATGGTGAAAGTATAGGACAAGTTGCTTCTCAAACTTTAACAAGTATGAGAGTAATAAATTCAGTAACAAATTTACCGGTAATAAGACCAGTCGCATGTATGGATAAACTTGAAATAATCGATATAGCAAATAAAATAAATACATATGAAACAAGTATTTTACCATATGAAGATTGCTGTACAATATTTTTACCAAAGCATCCAGTTATAAATCCAGATTTAGAAAAATCAATAACTTATGAAAATTCTTTTGATTATAGGGAATTAATAAATGAAGCAATTGATAATATGGAAGTAGTAAGCTTAAATAAAGAAGAAAAATATAACGATTATCTATAATAAAAAAGCCAAATATACACAATATATGTATAGGAGGCAATATGAAAATAAACAAAGAAGATATTAGTAAAATAAAAACACAAATACTTAATGAAATGAATAATGGAATAGTAAATATAGAATATAAGAATAGTAAAATAGGATATCATATAGAAAAAGATATAAAATAATTATATCTTTTTAATTGCTTTTTTATATCTTTTATTATAAAATTAATATAGAGTAGAATAAGAGAAGGGTGTTAATATGAAATTAAATAATAAAGGTTTTGTAACTTCAGCATTATTATATACATTATTAATTTTATTTATTTCAATATTACTAGGTGTACTAGCTCTCTTTTCTAATAGAAAAATGATTTTAGATAAGCTAAAACATGATATTAAAAATCAAATATCAGAACAATCAATTAGTTATCCAAATGGAACTATAGTATACTATAATCCAAAAACTAATTCTGTTTGTAATAACTATGTAGAAGAAACATATACTGCTAATTCAGAATGCTTAAAATGGTATATATATAATGATAGTGCTAGTAGAAGTAATGTATCCATGATTTTAAATCAAAACTTTACTCCTTCTGGATGGAAAAATTCTACTAGAAGTATGACAGAAACAGAAGCAAGAAATATTACAAATATGGGTGATGATTATAGCTGGTTAACAGAGTATTTATCTGCGGCTTCAGCTGATACGTTCAAATTAAATAATGATCATTGTGTAAATGCTAAAGGAGGTATACAAGATTGCTCATCTGGTGGTACTAGACCAGTTGTATCAGTTTCAAAAACTTTATTAAAAGAAAGATATTCAACTCGTGAAAAACGTTATTTAGAATATAGTAAAGTAAACACTAATATAATATCTAATAAGGCATGTAGTACTACAGGATTATATTTCTTTGAATATAATAGGGGTATAAGAAGTGATAGTGGATGGATTCACTATAATTATCCACCATATAATTTAAGTGGTAATGTGCTTGTAAATGCCAATACAACTTGTAATATAGTTTATGCATGTTTCTCTTATAATTCATATAATTATGAGACAAATACAGGTGGTGGAATTACTAAAAGAGTAATGCCTTGTATAACTAATAGATATGATAATTTAATTGTTAATGGAGATTTATCGTATAAATCAAATTTAAATTTTGAAGACTTTGGTGATTATAATTCAGATGGTTATATGACTTTATCAACTGGTACACATGTAATAAGAGATTATATACCATTTGATATAAGACATAAATATGGATTAACTTATAAAATAAAAAGTATAGGATCTGCTTCTATACAATCAAAGGTAACTATTATTATGTATGGTTCAGCCAAGCAACAATTAGGTACATATAAAATAGCTGATAAAAATCAAAGTAGTTCTAATACATTTGTAACAATTAAGGCAGATAATGTTATAAATGGAAATAATCTCGCATCAGGAACTAAGTTTATAAGAATACAATTTGAACGAACTGATTCTGGAGATAATGCTATTAAAGATGTTTATTTTAAAGAATTAAAAGACTAAAAAAAGATAAAACTATCTTATAATTGGTGGATTCTTATATTCACTTTCTATAAGTTTAGTTTTATCTTTTTCGTTTAATACACTTGAATAACAAGCTGTAACACGCATTTCTATATCAAGCATTTCACTATTTATTGATGAGAAGTTAGTTATTATAGGTAAATCTATATCTTTTTTAATTTTATTTAAATAATCTTGTCCTTTATAAGAAAAACCTAATATTCTTATATATTCAATTTCATTTAATCTTGTAGCTTCATCTTTAGTGAAATTACATATTATATGATTAAACATTCTATTTAATTTATTATAAGTATATCTTTTTGTTTTAATTTTTAAAATAAACTCATCTAAAGATTTAGATTTAACAATATATTTTTTTAGTCTATTTTCAATACCTTCATCTACTGTTTGATAAATAGATAAATCTTTTTCTGTTAATATTTTATACTTTAATAAAGAAAAGTAATCATTATTAAATACAGGTTTATCTAAGTAGTCTTTAACAATATCAGGTATATAGTCATCAACACTTTCATTATTGTATAATGCATATCTTATAGAAGATGCGCTAGACATACCACTATTTAATTCTAGACTATTATAATCATTGTTTCTTTTAATACTAACAGGTTTAATATTATATTTATTCTTTTTAATTTCTCTAATATATGAAAGTGCTAAAATATCATTTGGTTTATCAATTTTTTTATTAGTTATATCATATAATGCCTTAGATAGTGCAGTTGGATAATTAATACCTTCATCTAAATATTCTTTTACTAATTTATCATATTTTTTATTATTTAATTGGATATCGGCTAATTCACTAAGCTTATCAGTATTATTGCTTTCGCTACCAAATACAATATGACTTACACCTAATTCATTTAAAAGTTTTATTGCTCCATAAGCAAATTTATCAGCGCTCTCGCTCGCAAAAACATAAGGTAATTCAATAACAATATCAACACCATAATGAAGAGCTATACTAGTCTTATCCCATTTATTAATAATACTCGCATCTCCTCTTTGGCTAAAGTTACCACTCATAACTAAAACAATTATTGAATCAGGAAAAAGCTTTTTAGTTTCATTTAAATGATATAAATGTCCATTATGAAATGGATTATATTCACATATTATTCCAACACTTTTCATACATCTCACCATATATATCATATCATAAATTTGTTGAAAAAAATAGATTAGTGTGTTATACTCTTTGGGAGGGATTATTATGGAAATAGATATAACTAAATTAGTAAGTGGAATTGTAAAACAAATAGATATTGATAATTCCATTGTAATAGACGAAGAAGAATTAAAAAAACATGATATTTTAGAATTAAAAGAATCAAATATATCAGGTTATATAACAAAGGATAGTTTAAATAATATAATTATAAATTGTGTTATAAAAGCTATAGTAGTATTACCTTGTTCTATAACATTAAAACCAGTAAATTGTCCTATAGATGTCAAAATAGAAGGAAATTTAGAGGAAATGTTTGAAGAAATTAATGAAAAATCACAAAAAATTCAAAATTCTATTGATATTTTACCAATAATATGGGAAAATATATTAATGGAAATTCCCATGAAAGTTGTAAGTGAGGAAGCCAAGGATCAAAAGATAGAAGGAAATGGTTGGAGACTTATAACAGATGAAAAGAAAGAGGAAATAAATCCTGCGTTTCAAAAACTAAGTGAGTTACTTAAAGAAAAGTGAGGTGTTAATATGTTAAGATTAGATATTCAATTATTCGCAGTTCCATTTAGAAAAACAAGTAAAACAAGTAAAAGAACTCGTCGTACTCATTATAAAATTAGTGAGAATACAACAACTACATGTCCAAAATGTGGTGCTACTGTAAAACCTCATAGAGTTTGTAAAGAGTGTGGAACTTATAAAGGAAAAGAAGTAATTAAAAAACAAGATGCTGAATAATCTTGTTTTAATTTTAAAAATAACTAGAATAACATTAACTAAATAAGTCCAATAGTGTATAATGGGTATGTATAGGGGGCATCATCATGAGGAGATTAAATATATTTGTTGATGAAACAGGAGAATTTGGATTCGGTAAAGGTGCATCGGAATTATATGGTGTATCATTTACTTTTCATGAACATAAAGATGATATTATGAATGAATTAAATAAATTGAATGATAGATTAGAAAGAATAGGATATACAGAAATGATTCATATGGCTAATTTAATAATGAGAAGAGAAGATTATTCCAAATTTTCTATAGATATGCGAAAAAGTATATTTAATTCAATATATCAATTTTCAAGAAAAATACCTGTGAAATATAAAACAATTATTGTTAATAAAAAATATATAAATGACGGAAGATTGTTAAGACAAAAATTATCATCAGAAATTAATAATATGGTTAAAGAACATGAAAAATATTTTGATAAATTTGATAAAATAGTTATGTATTATGATAATGGTCAAGAAGTTCTTGGAACAATACTAGATGCTATATTTTCAAGATATGATGGTTTTGAACATAAAGTTGAATTTAATCACAAAGAAAAACGTTTGTTTCAAGTTTCAGATATGCTAACCTACATAGATAAATATGATTATAAATATAAAAATAAAATGAAATTTACTAAAAGTGAGATGTATTTTTTTAGTGTTAAAGAAATAAGAAAAATTTTAAAAGAACTTGATAAAAAGAGATTTTGAATATTAAAAAAGCAACCATAAAGGTTGCTTTTTTAAGCGGCGCTTGGCGCCAACACGGGTTTGATCCGATGAATTAACTCAACAGACCAAATTGTAGATATAATATCTACAATAATATTATATCTATTCTACAAAAAATTATACCAAACATATTTCTAAAAGTAAATATATAAAATAAATTTTTTGATGTGTTACTTATTTTACACTAAATATTGTAAAAGTCAAGTTTTTATTTTGTTGCAATTTATAAAAAAAGCATATATAATTATACTAGGTGATACTATGAAGAATAATAAAGCATTCACACTAGTAGAGGTATTAGCAGTAATAGTTATAGTAAGTTTAATAATGGGAATCGCAGTACCTGCTATAGTAACAAGTATAAATAATAAAAGATCTCAAATAAGTGATGTATCAAAAGAAATGATATACGATGCTACACAACTATATATAAGTGAAGCGGGAATATCAGATTCTTGTATTAGTTTAGAAACATTAGTAAATGCAGGGAAACTAAAAGCACCTGTTAGAGATTTAAAAAATGATAAAGATATTCCATTAAACTATTATATAAAAGTAACAGATTCTGGAAATAATAACTATGAATATGAATTAGTTAAAACATGTTCAAGTTCAGGATATATTGTTCAATCATTACCTGAAAGATATCAAAAA
>CAMOVA010000018.1 GCA_946626905.1 uncultured Bacillota bacterium
TTTTTTAAATATAATAATATTAATTTCATTATACTTTATCTTTTCAAGAGATATTATTTCAATATTATGTTTAATTAATCTATTTATAAATCTGTCAATATTTTTACCTTTAATATTTAGTTTTATTTTGTTTTTAAATCTATTCATTTAAATTCTACCTTATTAATATTACCTTTTATTAAAATAGCATCTTTCATCAATTTAGAAATTATTAAATTCTTTCCTTCTATCAAAACCATCCCATCACTATATTTAATAATTATTTTATTATTATCAAAATGATCTATCTCTTCATAGTTGCTTATTTCTATTTTATTATTTAAACAATTCATTGAAAATTTTTCTTCAAGCAAATATTCCCTAAATTCTTTAAAAGCCACAATATCACCTATATAATTCTATTTTTATAGATAACATTATATGAAAAAAACAGATATTAATCTGTTTTTATTTCTATTTTCCAACACGGAATGCTGGTGAAACATCATGAGCTTCATTAGCATTGTATGGCCACCACTTACCATTAGTTCCAATACCATGAAACCAATTTTTAGAAGCTGAATAAGCAGTACGTAGCCACCAAATAGTTGCTGTTTCAGTTCCGTATTCATATTTTACTATTTTAGTTTTTGATGAATAATAATCCAATTGTCTTGTTTCATCAGTTGCAGAATCACAAGTTGATGCATCACCAACTTCTTTTGGTGACAATAAATATAATTTATCTGTAGTAGTATAATTTTCTGTTGCAGTTTTTTCATGTCCTGATACTACTGTTGTATCTACTATTATATCTCCTATTTTAGCTTTTAATTTATTATATATTGTTTCATTTAAATACTCTCGCATCTTTGTATCAGGCCATCCACCAACATTTGTATTTGTTAAATTCATTTTTTTATTATCATCATCTGAAATATTAAGCACTTCTTCAAATTGTAATACTAAACCACATGCTGTTTTAGAAGTTTCTGTCGTACACGCTGTTGTATTTACTACCATAATGTGATATGTTTCTTCAGTTCCATCACCATCTATATCTAGTGTTATGGCTTTTTTATCACCTGGATTATATGCTGATAAATTATTATTTCTTGCAGCTTTATTAATTACATTCCATGAATCAGTAGAAAATGATTTAGGCCCAGATGAAGCTCCGCTACATTTACCACGTGCTTCTACATTTTTACCATCTACACTTTCTACAGTATATCCACCTATACAAATATCTATTCCGTTTACTCTTCCTTTATCAATAGTTACAGTTCCACTCGTTGGTTGTTTACCCTTCATCTGAATTGATATCTCATCAATATCATATGTATCATCCGAGTATTTAGTATACGTTAATCCATAGTCATTATTCATACTTGCTAATTCATTATTATAATTGATTGAATCTATATATCCTAAAGCTGCATCTTCTGCTGCTTTCTTTTTAGCTCTAGATATCATATTTAATATTATTGGCATTGCAATTAAAGCAATGACAGCTAATATTACTATTACTGCTAATAATTCAATCAATGTGAACCCTTTTTTACTTTTCATAGTATCACCATAATAATTATATCATAATATTTTAAAAAAAAACAAAAAAACTTTACATAATGTAAAGTTTAATTTGGTAATAATCCCCAACCAGTGATAACATATCTACCATTTGTTTTTTTAGAACCACCAGCAGGGTTATTAGCAACCTTATTATTTATTACTAAAGTAGCTGAAGTACCACCATCTAAGTTAGCAGCATTATAAGCTCCATATTTTTGTAAAGTTTCAACCATATCTTTTAGTGAAGCACCAAACATATAGTTTTCTCCATCTACAACCAAGAACATTACAACTCCATCTTTTCTTTGAGCAATTGCTACTCTTGGAGCTCTACCCCATGGATCACCTACTATTTCAAGAGGCTTACCATTTACAATTAAGAAAGGGCCAAATTCTAACGCATCTCTTAAATTTTTATTTTTAATAGCATTTTCAGCAGAATCTGTAGTAAGTAATAATTTATTATCATAAGTAAATCCTATTAATTCGGCTTTAGAATTATATCCATCTGACCAGATGATTTTACCATTCTTAACTACATAACCATTAGGAATACCACTACCATATCCTTTATCTACAAATCCTCCACCATTAATACATACTAAACCTTTTTCTCTTTGGCACATTGTAATAACTCTTTCACCATATTGAGTTCCTAATTGTTGTTTAGCAATTAAATGAACTTTTGAAGGATCATAAATAGCTACTAAATGTCCATTACCACTACCTACTTTTATATTAAGTACTTTATAATCATTATTATTTTTATCCCTTGTAAGTAATGCTTTTTCATATTCATTCTTATATGATTTTTTTTCTTTAGTATCAATTTTGATATCATCTGTATTTGTAGAATCATTAATACGTACAAAATAATTACTATTTTTTATATGTTCTACTGTTTTTTCACTATATAAAACATATGCGAAATATTTATGATTCATAGTTTTTAAAGCTGTATTTACAAATAAATTTCTAAAATAACTAAAAGGCCCATACGCTAGAAAGAAACAAGTGAATGCTAATGTATCTAAAACTATAAAAAGATATGTTGATTTTTTAAGTTTAAGTGATTTTTTCTTTTTTGCCATATTATCCCTCCAATACAAATGGATTAGTTTTAGTACCATTACCTTTCAATTTTTCATTTTTACTTATACATACAGTAGTTCTTACTTTAGATATGTCAGAAGTTTTACCATCTGTTTTTGCTATAACAACGTTATTATTTTTGTTTAAGTAGAAATAATTATTTAATTCAGTATTAACATTAATATCAGTTACTGATAACATTCCTACTTTTGTTGTTATCTTAGTTTTAAGTACATCTTTATAATTATCTATATAATCACCTGTATAGTAATCACAATTAATTAATTTGTTTTTATAAGTTAACTTATTTAGATATGTATTATTTAAATAATAAGCTAATGTATTTTTAATTTTAGAATCATATTTTTCAGAATTATAATTAATATTTCTAACATAATCTGAGCTTACTAATGATTCATTTACAAGTTTTACAGTATCACTACTCATATCATAAACTGTATATAAATCATTTCCTAATTTAACATAACTGTTAAATGCTAATTTAGATTGTTTATCTACAACATATGGATTTTCTTTAGTTCCTTTTCCTTTGATTGAACCTATTGTATTTTTAAGTGTAACAACAGGTCTTACACCATGTAGTTTTTTATTATTATCATATGAAAGATTACCATCTTTTGTTATATACCATACATTTTGATTATCTTTTACTGAACTTAACCAGAATGAATCATTATTTTTTAAATAAGTCTTGTTATTATTTTTACTATTTAAATAATCAGCAAGTGATAACAATGATATTTTTTGTGAATTATCTTTTGAATTACACAATATTTTAGAAGCATCAGAAATCTTATCTAAACATATTGTATTTTTTGATAAATATTTATCAGTATTATTTAGTTTGTTTTCAAATATACCAGTTTGACTTTTTGATTTAACTAAAAATTTATTAATATTTGAATTTATATAATTTGAACCTCCATAAGATAAAAGAGAAATATTAGAATCAGTTGTAATAACAACTGTATTATCATTATTTACTTTAACAATTCTCCATAAAATACCAGAATATTTTAAATAATTATTTACGTTTTCTCCTTTATAAATAAGTTCACCACTATTATTATAGATTCCATCGCCTTCGCTAACAATTCCTTGTTTTTGAATAGTAACAGCTAAAACCTCACTACCACTACCATTACTTGTTTTTTTATGAAATTTGCGATAAAAATATACAAATCTAAAACCATAAATCAAAAAACAACCTATTATAAAACAAAGACTAATTAATTTAAACTTCTTTTCCATCTTTATTCTCCTAACATAATAATTATATATTACCTAGATTTTTTTATCAAGTAAAATTCGACAATTTTATATTCTTACAGGATTAATATCACACTCAACATTTATTTTCGATTTATTATATAAAGAATTTATATATTCCAAATGTTTTTTTAGAATTTCTGTATGTTTAAATTTAATCATTATTTGAATATTATATATATTATTTATTTTGGGAATGCTCGCTGCTGAGGGACCAAAAATATATGTATTATCCATTCTTTGTTTATTCAAATACATCACTATTTTTTTACCTTCATTCATGCATTCATCAAAATTTTTACCTTTTATTTTTATTAAAGCTAAGTTGTAATATGGGCTATATTTAAGCTTTTTTCTTATTGCCAATTCTTGGTTGTAAAAATCTTTATAATCATGTTTACTAGCACAAAGTATACTATAATGATCAATATTAAATCCTTGTATTATAACTTCTCCTTTATCCTCGCTTCTACCAGCTCTACCT
Source organism: uncultured Bacillota bacterium (assembly GCA_946626905.1). Taxonomy (GTDB): domain Bacteria; phylum Bacillota_I; class Bacilli_A; order RF39; family UBA660; genus OMSK01. The sequence goes on from CAMOVA010000018.1 coordinate 4,421, forward strand.
GCTACTTGAGTTAAAAGTTCAAAAGTTCTTTCACTACTCCTAAAATCTGGAATATTTAAAGTCTGATCAGCATTTATAACACCTACTACTGTAACGTCAGGAAAATCTAATCCTTTAGAAATCATTTGTGTACCAACTAAAATATTATATTTTTTATTTGAAAAATCGTTAATTATATCAAAATGAGCACCTTTTTTAGATGTTGAATCAACATCCATTCTAATAACTTTAGCACCTTTTATATTTTCTTTTAAATAACATTCTAACTTTTCAGTACCTATTCCTGTATCATTTATATTCTTACTTTTACATTCAGGACAAAAACTTATCTTCGAAGTTGCATATCCACAATAATGACATCTAGAATTATTTGAATTTTTATGAAAAATTAATGGTATATCACAATTAGGACATTTAAGAACAAAACCACAATTTTTACATTCTGTTATAGTTGAATATCCTCTTCTATTTAAAAGTAACATTACTTGCTTATCATTATTAATAGCTTCATTCATTTTATTTAATAACGCCTCTGAAATAATTTTATTACCTTTTCTATACTCGTTTTTCATATCTATAAGTGTAACAACAGGTAATGAATTATTTATTCTATTATTTAATTCTATCAATCTAAAAATACCTATTTTTGCTTTTGTATAAGATTCAATTGAAGGTGTTGCACTACCTAATACTAATTTAGCTTTATGATATTTTGATCTAAATAAAGCTATATCTAAAGCACTATATCTTGGATTATTCTCTTGCTTATATGTAGAAGAATGTTCTTCATCAATTATAATTACACCTATATTTTTTAATGGGGCAAAAATAGCACTTCTAGCTCCTATAACAATTGAAACCTCATTATTTTCAATTTTTCTCCATTCATCATACTTTTCACCATTTGATAAACCACTATGTAAAATAGCTACTTTATCTCCAAATCTTGATTGAAAAATTTTGATAAATTGAGGAGTTAATGAAATTTCAGGAACTAAAACTATAGCTGTTTTATTATCTTTCAAGTAACTTTCAATTACATTTAAATAAACTTCTGTCTTTCCACTTCCTGTTACACCATGTAGTAAAATTGGTTTGTAATCATTATCTAAAATATTATTAACCGCATTTTCTTGATCTTTAGTTAATAAATGTTTAATATCTTTTTGACTTTCTCTGTTTTTTAATCTATATTCTTCTTTTTTAATTTCTACAATTACATTATTTTTAATTAATGTATTAACGCTTGATAAAGAAATTTTTGTTAATTCACTTTTGATAATTTCATTATCTTTTAATTTTTCTACTATTTCTTTTTGTTTATCATTTTTAATTAGTGATTGATCATAATTATCATTTAATTTTAAATATGAAATATATTTTTTATTAATATTTAATTTATGTTTAGCTTTTAAAGCAGTTGGTAACATAGTTTGATATGCTGTTATTAAATTACATAATGTTTTGTCTTTAATATATTTACCTAATAATAGAAGTTCTTTATTTAATACTGGTTTTTCATCTATTACTTTTATAATATCTTTAGTTTCATAAGATATTTCTTTTTTATTATGAATTTCAATAATAAAGCCTTCTATTTTTTGCTTACCAAATGGTACCAAAACACGTTTACCGACCTCTATTTCTTCTTTCATACAAGAAGGAACAGTATATGTAAATAATTTATCAATATTATTGGCTTTTATTTCTATCAGCACATCTACAAACATACAATCACCTAATAAAATTATATCAAAAGAAAAAAAACAAGTAAACTTGTTTTATAAAGTTAAAATAAACATTTCTAAGCCAACATACTTATCTATTTTACCTGTTTTTATATCTATATCTAAATTAGCTAAAGAAACAAGAGTTTTAAGTAATGCTTTTTCACTATAATTTCTACCACTCTCTAAACATTTTCTAACTGCATAGAAATTATTACCTAGCATATTACTAATATCTTTTTCAGAAAATCCTTGCTTGTATAATCTTTTAGCTTGATAAATCAACCTAAATTTATTTGCTAATACAACTATGATTTTTATAGGTTCTTCATCTTTTATAATTTCAAAATAACTCTCCATTGCTTTTTCTTTATTTTTAGAAACTATATTTTCAATTAAAGCAAAAAAATCATTTTCAATATTTTTAGAAGTAAGATTAATTATATCTTCTTTTGAAATATTAAGATCCTTATCCTTATATTGTTTGATCTTTTCAATTTCTTGATGTAGTATTTCTAAATTGTTCCCAACTCTATCAACTAACAAATTTATACAATTATTATCAATTTTATAATTATCAAACATATCTAAAATATATTTATTTAAATTAGAAGTCTTATTAAAATCTTTTACTATTCCTTTTTCTTTAAAAAGTTTTACAACTTTTTTTCTATCATCAAGTTTTTCTTTTAAAATTTTGAAAACTACAATATTTGAAAAATCTGCTTTATTTAAGTAATTTATAAGTAAATCAGTATTTTGTTCCATTAATTTTTTATTTGTGGTACCAGTAAAAATATAAGAATTATCTACTATAATAAGCTTTTTATTACCAAATAATGAAATACTTGCTGCATCTTCAATAATTGTTTCTAATTTAGTGTTTTCTAAATCATATCTAATAATATCAATATCATCAATATTATTATTTTTAATTATTTTTTTTATTTCTTCTTTGATTAAAAAATCCTCTACTCCATATAATAGATACATATTACCACCTACTTAATTATAACAAAAATAAAAGAAAAGATATATATCTTTTCCTATTTTTTAAAAAAGTATCTTACTAAATATACTAACCATGATACAAAACATGCGAATAATAACCATATTAATATATCATATAATAAACCTGTAGAATATTTTGCGATTATATCAAACAAAGAAGTTGGTATGTATTTATCAACTAATTTTGTTAATGCATCTATTTTTAAATGAACTTTTGCAAAATGTATTAATCTAAATAAAATTTCAATAATTCCTAAAAAATAAACAGCATGCTTATAATCTCTAAAGAAAAAGCAAATTATCGCAATTAAAATTAAAATAATAACTAAATCCATAAAACACCTACCTTATGAAAAAATTATACCATACATAGTTATTTTTAGGCAATAATAAAAATTAGTATTACACTAATTTATATTATTTCTTTTTTAATATTAGGATTGTTTAATAACTTAACTAACTCATCAATTTCTTCTTTAGTGTTATAAAAAGCCAAGGAAATTCTACAAGTATTCTTAACATTAATAACTTCTTTTAAAATTTTAGCACAATGATTTCCTGCTCTAACACAAACGTGATATTTGTTAAGATATATTGCTAAATCTTGAGCAAAAATATCTTTAATATTAAATGCTATAATTGTAGAATTAGCGTTGCTATTAATAATTTCTATATTGTTTACGCTTTTTAATTTATTTAAAGCATATTCACCTAATTCTTTTTCATATTTTTTAATATTATCCATACCAATATTATTCAAATATTCAATAACTTTTCCATATCCTATAATACCAGCAATATTTTGAGTACCAGCTTCAAATAATGTTGGAATATCACTATATATTCTTTTAGTATCTGAAGAAAACATAGCATTCATTCCGCCACCAAAACTAGTAGGTTTCATGTTATTTAATAATTCTTCTTTAGCATATAAAACTCCAACTCCTGTTGGTCCATACATTTTATGAGCTGAGAAAGCTAAAAAATCAATATCTAAATCCATAACATCAGTTTTAGTATGGGCTACACTTTGAGCAGCATCTCCTACTACTAAAATATTATTTTTATGAGCTTCTTTTACTATTTCTTTAATTGGTCTTATATCTCCGATAACATTAGTAACTAACGCTAACGAAATAACTTTTGTTTTTGGTGTTATTACTTTTTTTAATGCATCAATAGTGACTTCATAATCTTCATTTAAATCAATATATTTTATATTTAATTTTAATTGATCAGCAAGTTCAAACCAAGGTAAAATGTTTGAAGCATGTTCACTTTTGGTTAAAACTATTTCATCACCTTCACTTAACATATATTTAAAATAACCAAAAACAATTCTATTAATTGAATCAGTTGTTCCACTAGTAAAAACTATTTCTTTATTATCTTTAGCATTTATAAAATCTTTTACTAAATTTCTTGTTTTTAAGTATAAATCATCTACTTTTAAACTTATATCATAATCTCCTCTATGAGCATTCGCGCTATAATTATTATAATAATCAGTTATACTTTCACTTAATACATAAGGTTTAAGTGAAGTTGCTCCATTATCAAAAAATATAATATCTTGATTTAAAAAAGGAAAGTCTTCTCTATTCACATAATCACCTCCAATATTTATCAATAGTATTATTTATTACATCATCATCTTTTATATCAATATATAAAAAACCTCTTACCAATAAATTGATTGCTTTATCATATGGAATACCTCTACTCATTAAGTAGAATATATCCGATTCTTTAAATTTACCTATGTATGCTGCATGTTCAGCTTCTACATCATTTTCATCAATTAATAATATAGGATTTATTTCACATTTAGCATCATTAAGGTTTATTATTTTACTATCTTGATGTACATTACAATCAACTATATTATTATAAACATTACCTGTTACATTAAATACTATGCTTCCATCATCTATAGTTACTGATTTATTGTTAATATAACTATTTGTATTACTACTATTATGGTAAGCAATTATGTCTACTCTCTGTTTTCCTTTTGAAATAGTATTTAAATTATAATTAATAGTTGCATTTTGACCATTTAAATATGTAATATCTAATTCTTTTAATTCATTTGAATCATTAAATTTATTAATTACAACATTACTATCTGCTTCTAGGTAATATTTATTTTGAATTTTTAATTTATCTGTTTTTCTATATTCATATAAATTAAATAAAACATTTTCACTAATATTAATTTCTATATCTATTTTATCAATATCTTCATAAACTATTCTTAAATCATTATCTTTTAATACATCTATCTTTATTTTAACAACGTCATATTCGCTATCTTTTAAATTATATGTAACATTTATATTTTTATCTATGTTTTTTTCTATTTTATTGTCTTTTATAATAATTTCATTCATTTTATTTTCCTATATTTTCATATCCTGAAAGTTCAAGTTCTTTAACTAATTCTAAACCACCAGTTTTAATTATCTTTCCATTTTTCATTATATGAACAAAATCAGGTTTGATATAATCTAAAAGCCTTTGATAATGAGTTATTAATAATATAGAACAATTTTCTTTATCTTTATATTCTTGAACTTGATTACCAACTGTTTTTAAACTATCAATATCAAGACCAGAATCTATTTCATCTAATATCACTGTATTAGGTTTTAACATATACATTTCTAAAATTTCGTTTTTCTTACGTTCACCACCGCTAAAACCTTTATTAACATTTCTATGAATCATTTCTTTATCCATATTTAATGATTCAACAGTTGTATTAATTTCTTTAATAAATTTCATTAAATTAAATTGTTTACCATCTTTTATTGAACAAGCTGTTCTTAAAAAATCAGCATTTGTTACTCCATCTATACTAGGTGGTGTTTGAAACGCTAAAAAGATACCTAAACGAGCTCTTTCATCTACACTCATATCATTTATTAAAATATCATCAAAATAAATTTCTCCATCTAAGACTTTGTAATTAGAGTCACCCATGATAACTTTTGATAAAGTAGATTTCCCTGTCCCATTTGGACCCATAATCGCATGAGTTTCTCCCGAATTTATTGTTAAATTAAAACCATCTAAAATGATTTTTTCATTAATACTTACTTTTAAATTTTTTATTATCAAAGAATGCATAAAATCAACTCCAATATATATTTTACCATTTTTTGAATAAAAAGTAAGCATTTTTTACATAATTATAATGAATATTCGCAGATATTCATTAAAGACTTAATGTCTTTTTTTCTTTTATTTTTCATTCAATTATTATATAATAGTATTGGAGATGATAAAATGGATATTTTTTGTAATATAATTAATGGTGAAATTCCTTGTTATAAGCTTTATGAAGATGATGTTGTTTTATGTTTTTTAGATATAAATCCTGAAACAAATGGACATTGTTTAATTATTCCAAAAAAACATTATAAAGATATTTTAGATATTGATAACGATACATTATTACATATACTGAATACTGCGAAAGATATTAAAAAATTATTAGAAGAAAAACTTAACATTGATGGATTAACATTTGTTCAAAATAATGGAGATGTTCAAGATGTAAAACATTATCATTTACATTTAAAACCTTTTTATAAAGGAAAACAAGAATTACTAGATGTAGAAAAAGTTTATGAAATATTAACAAAATAAAAACTTATAGTTTCAACTATAAGTTTTTTTATTGTTCTTATTGTTCTTTTTCTTCTTTTTTAGAACCATATATTGCTTCTTTACGTGATAAGTTTAATCTTCCTCTTTTATCGTAACCTTGACATAATACAAGTATTTCATCTCCAACACTTACTATATCACTTGGTTTTTCTACTCTTTCTTTATCAAGTTGTGAAACATGAACCATTCCTTCACATCCTGGCCATAATTCTACAAAGCATCCAAAATCTTCAACTTTAACAACTTTTCCTTTGTATATTTTGTTTACTTCAACTTCACGAGCAATATCTTTTATCATATTAGCGGTTACATCAATAACATCTTTATCCATATGATAAATTGTTACAGTACCATCATCAGCAAGATCAACTTTAACAGCATTTTGATCATTTACTGAATTAACATGAGAGGCATCTAATATAATCTTAGTAATTGTATCTCCACCACGTCCAATAACATCTTTAATTTTATCAGGATTAATTTTAAATATTTCAGTTTTTGGAGCATATTTAGAAACTTCTTTACGAGGTTCAGGGATTTGTGCTTCCATAACATCTAATATTTGCATTCTAGCTTTTTTAGCTTGCGCTAAAGCTTCTTTTAGAATTTCTTTAGTAATTCCTTTAATTTTAATATCCATTTGTAAAGAACAGATACCATCACGTGTTCCTCCAACTTTAAAATCCATATCTCCTAAATGATCTTCCATACCTTGAATATCAGTTAAAATAGTATATTCTTTTTCATCTTTTGAAGTTATAAGACCCATAGCTATACCAGCAACTGGTGCTTTAATTGGTACACCTGCAGCCATTAAACTCATACATCCAGCACATATTGTAGCTTGACTACTTGATCCGTTTGATTCTAATATTTCAGATACAACACGTACTGTATATGGAAATTCTTCTTCAGAAGGCATAACTTGTTTTAAACATCTTTCACCTAAAGCACCATGTCCAATTTCTCTACGTCCTGGAGAACCATATCTTCCAGTTTCTCCAACTGAGAATTGAGGGAAATTATAATGTAACATAAAGTGTTTTTCTGCTTCTAAACTAATTCCATCAAGTGCTTGATATTCATTTAATGCTCCTAAAGTAGTAACAGCTAATGCTTGAGTTTCACCTCTTGTAAATAGTGCACTACCATGAGTTCTAGGAAGTAAATCAATATCAGTAGATAATGGTCTTATTTCATCCATAGCTCTTCCATCAGCTCTAGTTTTTTCATTAACTGTGATTGCTCTAAATATATCATATTCAATTGATTCTAACACTAATTTTACTTTAGTAATTAAGATGTTTAATTCTTCTTTATCTAATGAAGAATTTTCTTCTTCATATTTTGTAACAACTTCTTCTTTAACAGCATCTATAGCATTATATTTTTCTAATTTATCTTTTATTCTCATTGCTTTATCTAATTTTTCAGCTGCTAAATCATAAACATCTTTTCTAAGATTTTCATCTATTTCAAGTTTTTCATATTCCATTTTTTCTACGCCAATTTCTTTAATGATTGATTCTTGAAATTCACATAATTCTTTAACAGCTTCATGTCCAAACATTAAAGCTTCTAACATGTCTTCTTCAGATACTTCTTTAGAACCTGCTTCAACCATATTAATAGCTACTTTTGTACCTGCTACTGTTAAATCAATATCAGATTTTTCTAATTCTTCTGGTGTAGGATTTATAATAAATTCACCATCTACACGTCCTACTTTAACACCTGCGATTGGACCATCAAATGGAATTTTTGAAATACTTGTACAAAGTGATGAACCAAACATTGCAGATAACTCTGGTGAATAATCATTATCAACTGATAACACTGTATTTACAACTTGTACTTCATTTCTAAAATCTTCTGGGAACATAGGTCTCATAGGTCTATCTATCATACGAGCTGCTAAAGTAGCGGCATCTGTAGGTCTACCTTCTCTTTTAATGAAACCACCAGGTATTTTACCAACTGAATATAATTTTTCTTGATATAAAACCATTAATGGGAAAAAGTCTGATAATATATTGGCATTCTTGCTTACTACAGCAGTAGAAAGTATTACTGTATCACCATATCTAACAAGTACTGCTCCATGAGCTTGTTTAGCTAATTCTCCTGTTTCAACAACTAATTTTTTTCCTCTAAAATCTAATTCAAAAGTCTTTTTCATATTTACCTCTCTTTCAAAAATAAAGACACTAAAAATAGTGTCTACTTGTTCATATATTATTTTCTTAATCCTAAGCTTGCTATTAATTCTCTATAACGAGTAACATCTTTTTCTAATAAGTATTTTTGTAAACTACGTCTTTGACCAACTTTTTTAAGAAGACCTCTTCTTGAATGATGATCATGTTTGTGTTCTTTTAGATGTTCTGTTAATTCATTAATTTCAGCAGTTAAGATTGCTATTTGAACTTCTGGAGAACCTGTATCTCCTTTTGTTCTAGCATATTTTTTAATAATTTCTTCTTTTTTAGCTTTTGCTAATGCCATAACATCTCTTCCTTTCTTCGAATTCGCTTATACCTAGAAATAAGTCGGAAACTCTTAAATCCACGAATAAGTACAAATATAATATACACTAAATTATATGTTTTTGCAAGTATTTTTAACTATTTTTTGAAATTACACATTTGAAATAACTTAGTAAAGTTAATGATATTAAAACACCACCAATAATATCACTAATCCAATGAACACCAGATATTATTCTACCTAATACTATTAAAGCCATAAGTACTAATGTAAATAAATTAAATTTATCTACATATTTCTTATTAATATATTTTTTGCTTACCATTATTGAACTTAAGCAAACAACAATTGCTAACATTGTATGACTTGATGGGAACGATGCTTCTAACTTACCATCAATTAAAACAGGTCTATAATTAATTATGCATTTTTCAAAGAAAACATAAATAATTAAAACACATGCATAAAGACCTCCTAATGAAAGTATTTCTTTATCTACTCTAAATACATTTTTTCTTCTAATCAATTGCATAAATCCTAAAAATCCATACAATGCAACTAATAAGATAGCCACTATTCCTAAAACTTCTGTTATCTTATATATAGTCATGTTAGAACCAAAAAAATCTCTAAAAAAGTCATTTAATTTTGAAAAACCTACACTAGAATTTTTTGGGCCTATTTTAGATACATCAAAATTTTTAACTAAAACTATATAAACTAATGATATAACTGATAAAATAATTGAATTCTTATAATTTTTTACTTTCTCCATTTATGATCCTCCTACTTTATGAGTATAACAAATTATGAATAAAAAGTAAATAAAATAAAAAAATCCATAAGGATTTTATTACATAATGGTGTCCCCTTAGGGATTCGAACCCTAGACCCACTGATTAAGAGTCAGTTGCTCTACCAACTGAGCTAAGGAGACAAATACATATTAATTATATCATAATAAAAATAAAATTCAATAATTTTATTAAATTTTACCTTTAAATAAATATTTGGCTTTACCTTTTATTTTTATTTTATCGTTATTATCTAAAGTTACTAAAGATACGCCACCATCTTGATATATTTTATATTCTTTATTAACTAACACATGTGAATTATAAAAAGAATTAACTAAAGACGCTGCAGCAGCTGTACCACAAGACTCTACTTTACCATTACCAGATTCATATATCTTTATATAAATATTTTCATTTATTTTTTTACTAAAAACTACATTTATTTTTTCAGGAAAGATATTTTGAAATCTAATTTTTTCACCCAATTCACTAACATTAACAGAGTATAAATTATCCATATTTACAATAACATGAGGGTTTCCTACAGTTACACTAGATACTTCATAAAACTTATTATCTACCATTAATAATTCATTAAAAAATATATTCTTTTCTGTTAATATTGGAACTTTCTTTGGATTTAAATCATATTTTAAATTGTTTATTGAAAAACAATTATTTTCTTTTGAAACACTAATAATTTGATTATTAATTTCAATGTTATACTTTTTATTTTTAATTATATTTTTTAAATACTCACAAGCACAAAAAATAGCATTTATATTTAAATTTGGTTTTGAACCATCACTATTATATACATCTAATTTAATACAAGCATTATCATATTTAGACTCTTCAATAAAAATTATTCCATTTGATCCTATACCAGTATTTCTATCACATAATTCTTTTATACTTCTAATATAATTTTTATAATTTTTTTCTAAATTATTAACAATTATGTAGTCACTACTATTAGATTCCATTTTAAAAAAATTCATAAATAATCACCTATAAATATATATGAAAAAAGAAACCATTTGTTGATGGTTTCTAATCTTTTTTTCTAAATCTACCAAAAAAATCTATATGTTGTTTTATACCTAAGGCTTCATTAACAACAGGTATATCACGAACTTTATCATATGCTTCTTGATGAGCAGCGCGTCTTAATGGTTGAGTTGCTTCTCTAGCAGCAAATTTTAAATCATCCTTAAATTCATCTGCGACAGTATTAGAATCTTCAGGAATACTTTCGCTTTCATAAACTATAGGACTACAAGAAGATGCAATTTCAGTAAATAAATTAGTGTATTCTGTATTTAATGGACTTGAAGCAAATTTAGTTTCAAATTCCATTATATCTTTACATTCATTTCCTAATTCTTCTACTCTTTTAAATAAATCATCTATCTTATTAATAATTTTTTCATCTTTTATATCATAAGCATTTGTAAATGCTTCTTTACGACTGTTTATTGATTGCTTTATCATATTATCCATAAAACACCTCTAAAATAATAATGGTGACCCGTATGGGATTCGGACCCATGAATGTAGCCTTGAGAGGGCTATGTGTTAAACCACTTCACCAACGGGCCAATTACAAAATAATTTTAACACATTAATAATTTTATTTCAAGAAAAAAGAATTTATAAATATAAATTCTTTTTCTTTACTTTTACTTTTCTTTTTAAAATATTTTTTTCAACTAATTCATCCATAACATCATTGTATTTTTTAATAACATTTTCTAAATATTTAAAAGATTTATCTTCATAAAACGGATAGTATAATTGATTATAATTATTATCAATTAA
>CAMOVA010000019.1 GCA_946626905.1 uncultured Bacillota bacterium
TCACTAAAAACTGCTAACATATTCTTTTAGACCTTTCTTTTTATATTTTGATATATAATCTATTACTTCTCCATTTGTGAAATATATTAGATTGTCTTTCCAATCAATTTTAACTATTTTATCTACATTTACTAAACAACTTCTATGTGATTTAAAGAATCTTTTATCTAACATTTTTTCGATGTTTATTAATGTTTCGTTTATTACTATTTGGTTATATTCTGTCTTTATTATTATTTTTCTATCTACAGTGTCTTTTACTATATATAAAATATCATCTGTATATATTTTATAAGTAATATTATTGCTTTCAAATATTAAAACTTTCTTATTATCTAGTTTAGAAATAGCTTTATTAAGAGCACGTTCCATACTTATTTTATAATCATTATATTTAGATATGAAATCTAGAAGCATTATTTGTGCTTTTAAGGCTTCATAACCTAGATCTGCATGTGATGTTACCATTAGTATTATACTATTCCAGTCTTGTTTACGTATTTTTCTTGCTAAATCTATACCCGATATACTATCTGGTACTTCTATATCTAGTATATAAATTGCAGGGGTCTTTGATGTTATTTCTTGTTTTAGTTTGTCATCAAACTTATCAAATTCTTTTACGATATACTCTTTATCATTTTGTTTCATTACATCTTTTATTACGGTTTTAATATTATTTCTAAAGACTTTTTCATCTTCATACACAACAAATTTTATCATTGTTTACCCCTTTTCTAGTTTGCTATTAGTTAACCATAACAATATTATCACAAATTATTTATTTTAACAATATTAAAAAAACACTTAACGTGTTTTATATACTTCTTTATTTATTCTTTCTTCTATTTTTTTGTTTTTAAATGATTGCATATATTCATCTAGTTTTCTTTTATTTAATAATCTAGCTATTTTAGAATAATTATCTATTATTTCACGATATGAATCATTATCTATATTAGTTTTATTTCTTACTATTTCAATAAGTAGTCTTTCTAGATCATATGCTTTAATATTAACATTTTGATATGTCATATTATTTATTCCAATATTATATAATTCATCTGTCATGAATATTTGTTTAATATATTCTTCTTTCATTTTTCTATCTTTTTGTTTACTAGCAACATAATATTTTTTTGGTAGTTCTTTTTTTAGCTTGTAGATGTATGCTGCTGTTTCAAGTGTATAAATTGCGTTTGGATGTTTTCTTGAAATCATCTCAAAATAGTTTATTTGCTTTTCTGTAGAATATACACCTTTCTTTATGAAGTATAATTTTCCTGCATTTACTAATTTCTTTATTTGATAGTCATTTATACCCTGTTTTGTCAAGTCTTTGTAACGTAATATCATTTTACCACCTTTTTAATTTTAACGCGTTTCTGCCCAAAAGTCAATATATTACCGACAATTAATCAAACTCCCGTTAATTTGCCTTTTTTTCGTAATTTTAGCTTCCTTACCCAGTCAATTGGTATTACTGAGGACGCAAATAGTATCATTATTTCTAGTTGAAGGAGGTTTAAATCAGTCGTTCTAAAAATGTTATCCCCATAATATATCATGCACATTTGTACTACCGTTATAAATAAAATTATAGCAATAAAAATTCTATTTTTCAAGATGTTTGCGAGGATATTTATTCGATGTGTTCTTGCGTTGAAGCAATTAAAGATATCTATGAATATAAATAGCCCAAAAAAGGCGGTTAAAAGATATTTATCACTATTATGATAGTTATAAATTTTTTGTATGAATGGTGCTTTTAAGAAAAATAAACATAGTAATGATGAATATAATCCTGTTACTAATATTTCGTTTATCATATATTTATTTATTATTGATTCATCTTTTTTCTTTGGTAATTCATACATATATTCTTTAAGTGGTGGTTCAAATGCGAATGCTAGTCCTGCCAATGTATCCATAACCATATTTATCCATAACATTTGAATAACGGTTATTGGTGTGTTTATTCCAATAAATGGGCCTATAAATGATAATGAGAGTGCACACAAATTTATTGTTAGTTGAAGAATAATAAATTTTCTTATACTTTTAAATATTGTTCTTCCAAAGAGTATTGCTTTTGATATTGAAGCAAAATTATCATCAAGTATTACTATATCACTTGCTTCTTTTGCTACTTCTGTACCACTTCCCATAGCAAATCCTACATCTGCGTGTTTTAATGCAGGAGCATCATTTACTCCGTCTCCTGTCATTCCAACTACTAAGTTTAATTCTCTACTTATTTTTACTAATCTACTTTTATCTTGTGGAAGTGCACGTGCTACTATTCTTAATTTAGGTAATATTTGTTTTATTTCTGCATCTGTTTTTTCTTTTAATTCATCACTAGTTAAGACAATATCTTTTTCTTCTAAAAGTCTTAATTCTTTTGCAATTCCTATAGCTGTATCTTTATTATCTCCTGTTATCATTACTATTTGTATATTAGCTTTTTTTACTAATTCTATTCCTTCTATGGCTTCTTTTCTAATTGTATCTTTTATTAATGCGATTCCTAAAAGTGTTAGATTATCTAAATCTGTTTTTCTTTCATTTACTGCGATTGCGAGCGCTCTTATACCTAAACTTGTGTATTTATTTAATTTTTTATTTAATAGTTCTATATTTAGATTCTTTTTATATCCATATTCATCATAGTAATACTTACATTTATTTAGTATTTTTTCTGGCGCTCCTTTTATTAATGTTTTTGTACCATTATAATCTACTATCGTTAATGAATATTTATTTTTACTATCGAATGGTTGTTTTTTTATTATTTTTATATCTTTATCATAATTACCAACAAATGAAAGGAGTGCTCTATCAGTTATATTTCCTCCTATTATTTTATCGTCTACTTTTTTACTTTCATTATTATATATTAAACTTATTTTAATAAGATCCTTATATTTAGGATATTTATCTATTTCTATCATACTATTATATTCTTTTAAATTACCATTTAAGAGTCCAACCATTTCTAGTTTACCATTTGTTAGTGTTCCTGTTTTATCTGTAAATAAAATATTTATATTACCTGATGTTTCTATACCTACTAGTTTTCTAACTAGTACATTATTCTTTAACATTCTTTTCATGTTTGATGATAATACTAATGTTATCATCATTGGAAGTCCTTCTGGAACTGCGACTATGATAACTGTTACTACTAATGTTAGTGCATAAAGTAGTTGCCCAAATGAATATGGAAAATTTGTTATATCTTTTATAATAAGTGATAATTCAAAGTTGTTTTTTATTACAAATACTGAAAACAAATATGATATACATATTAAAAATGCACATATATATCCTAGTTTACTTATAAATTTAGCAAGTTCTGTTAGTCTTAGTTTTAATGGACTTACTGGTGATGATTCTTTTAATTCTTCTGATATTTTTCCATATACGGTATTATTACCTACTTGTTCTACTTTCATAATTCCATTTAATGAATATACTACGCTACCTCTATACAGTTTATTTTTATTTTTTGGTTCTTTATGTGTTTCTTTACTTTCTCCATTTAAAGCCGATTCATCTACAAATAACTCTCCTTCAACTAGTATTCCATCAGCTGGAATTTTATCTCCTGTTTGTAAGTAAACATATTCTCCTACTACTATATCTTCTATATTTATTTCTTGTAGTTTATTTTCTCTTTTTACCTTACAAGTTATTTTAGATGCTTCTTCTTGCATTTTTATAAATGATTTTTCACTACCATATTCTGAAATTGTCGATATTAATGAAGCAAAAGCAATAGCTACTACTATTCCTATTGTTTCATACCAATCAAAGTTTTTAAATAAGAAGACTGTTTTTATAGCTAGTGCGATTAAAAGTATTTTAATTATTGGGTCTCCTAAACTTTCTATTAGTTTTTTTATAAAGCTTGTCTTATTAATATTACCTAATGAATTATTGCCATATTTTATTCTTGATTTTTCTATTTCTTCTATTGTTAATCCTGTTATATTATTATCCATATGTGCCTCCTAATAAAATATATTAAGAGTTATACTTTTTAGAATAATAATAAAAAGACACTTTTTGACAAGTGTCTTTAGTTATTAATTTTATGGTGAGCAGTTGGTCCTGCTTCTGATAATGTACCAAATGTATAGTTATTTCTTTTTAGTTCTGCAAGTATAGGATCTAATGCTTTTGCTGTTGTTCCTTTTATATCATGCATTAATACTACACATCCACCACCACATCTTGAAGCTCCATTTATAACTGCATTATATATTCTATCTGCACTATATCCAGCAGCATCTCCACTTGATATATGCCAATCAAAATATACATATCCTTTTGCTTGCATTTCTGCGGCTATTTTTGTTACTACTCCTTTAGAGTATTTAGCGCTTACTGTATTAGATGAACCTCCTGGGAATCTAAATAGATTTGAAGTGCTTCCTGTTCTATTTCTTATTATATCATTCATTTTATTGAAGTCTGTTATATATGCTTCTACACTAGAGTAAACATTATAATTATGAGAATATGTATGAACTGCGACTACATGTCCTCTTTTTGATTCTTCTGTTATTAAGTATTGATAACTTGGGAATTGGTTTGTTACAAAGAATGTTGCTTTTACTCCGTATTTATCTAATGTATCTAGGATACTTTTTGTATAATATCCAGGTCCATCATCAAATGTTAAGAATATTACTTTTCCTCCACCATTTGATGCGGTAGCTCTTACTACTTTTGGCTTTTTCATAACTACAACTGTTCTTGTTTTTGTTTCTTTTTTTTCATTAGAGTTAAATACTGTATATTTTATTTTATATGTTCCTTCTTTATCTTTATCTACTTTTCCTTCTACTTTAACTTTATCTGTTAGATCTCCATCGCATTCATCTTTAGCTTTATATCCTGGTTCTTCATATTTTGTTCCTAAATATAGAGTTATTTTCTCTGAACCTTTTAGTTTTAATTCTAATTCACTATCTGTTTTTAGTTCTACTTTTTTAGTTACTACTCTTTCATTATTTGATGAATCTTTAACTTTATATATTAGTTTATTATCTTTTAGTGTTACTTCTACTTTATCTGTTAAATCTCCATCATAATTATCTTCTGCGCTATATTTATATTCTTTATATTTACTTGGGCATATTTTTTCTTCATCAAATTCTATTTTTATAGTAGGTTTTTCTTTATCTACTACTTTTACTATTCTTGTTTTTTGTTTTTTAAAGAATAAATATTTATAGCTATATTTTATTTTATATTCACCTATTTTTTTAGTATTTAAATTACTTTTTATTTTTACTTTTTTATGATAACTTTTAAATATATTATATGCTTTATATCCCGGTTCTTCATATTTATCATTTACTTTTATTTCCACATCATTTTTCTTTAATTTTAGACGTGGATAAAATAAGACTACTAATAAAAATATAAAAATAATTAATCCTATTAAACCATACTTCCAATACTTCTTCATAATTCTTACCTTCCAAGAATAGTATATCACAATTTTATGCTTTTTTCACTTTATTTTATATCAATTTTGTTTTATAATTATAAAGGTGATGTAAATGAAAAAAGTTTTTATTTTTGGACACAAAAAGCCTGATACTGATAGTGTTACTTCAGCGATTGCTTTATCTTATTTAAAAAATCAATTAGGTTATAATACTGAAGCTAGAGTACTTGGTGATGTGAATAAAGAGACTAAATTTGTTTTAGATTATTTTGACGTTAAAGAACCAATGTATTTAAATGATGTTAAATTACAATTAAAAGATTTAGATTATCATAAAGATTGTTATTTAAATTATAAAACTTCTATTTCCAATGTTTATAATTATATAGTTAATAATAACATTACAGGTGTACCTATTGTTGATGATGAAAATAAATTCAAAGGGCTTGTTACTGTTAAAACTATTTTTAAAGAAATGTTTACTATTGATCAAACATTACTTAATACTTCTTTATCTAATATTACTGAAGTATTAAAAGCAGAAGTTCTTAACAAAGCATCTGATGATATAAATGGTCATATTCTAGCAGCTACTTATCGTAGTTCTACTTTCTTAGAGAACGAAAAACTATATAGTGACTCTATCTTAATTGTTGGTGACCGTCATAGTTTAATTGAATATGCGGTTAACTCTGGTATAGAGATGATTATTATTGTTGGTAATAATGATATTAAAAAAGAGCATTTAAAAATTGCTAAGAAGAATAAAGTTAATGTTATTAGAACTAAGTTAGATAGTTTCCATACTGCCAAGTTAATTGGACTTGCTAATTATATTGATAATTTATTAACTGAAGATTCTATTGAGACTTTTAATGAAAATGATTATTATGATGATTTCTTAATTAAGAGTAGTAAATTAGGTCATAACAACTATCCTATTATTAATAAAGCTGGTGTTTGTCATGGCTTGATAAGAATAACTGATATTATAAATAAGAATAGAAAAAAATGTATCTTAGTTGATCACAATGAATCTGAACAAAGTGTTTTAGGTTTAGATGAAGCTGAAATTGTTGAAATTGTTGACCATCACAAGATTGGTGATTTAACTACTAATCAACCAATTAATTTTAGAAATATGACAGTTGGTTCAACAAATACTATTATTTATGATTTATTTAAAGAAAATAATGAGAATATTCCTTATCATATAGCTGGATTAATGCTTGGTGGTATCTTATCTGATACTTTAGCACTTACTAGTCCAACTACTACTGATTATGATAAGTTAGCAGTTAAAGGTTTAGTAAAAATAACTGGTCTTGATTATAAAAAATTTGCGACTGAAATGTTTAAAGCTGGTACTTCATTAAAAGATAAATCTAAAGAAGAAATTGTAAGTACTGATATTAAAACATTCCCAGTTGATGATAAGAAGATTATGATATCGCAAGTATTCACTTTAAACTGTGAAGAAATATTAAATGAAAAAGATGAGTATATTAAGATTATTGAAAATATTAAAGTTAACAAAGAATGTGATTTAGTATTACTTTGTATTACTGATATTATTGAAAATGGATCTTATATTTTATATACTGCAGCTAATGAAGAAGAGATTTCTCTAGCATTTAATATTCCAGATATCTGTCAAGGTTATTTCTTAGAAGGTGTTGTTTCTCGTAAAAAACAACTTGTTCCAAATATAATGTCATTAAAAAAATAAAGAGTAATCTTTATTTTTTTTGGCATTCTTTACATATTCCGTTTATTTTTATTTGATGTGATAGAAGTTTATATCCTTTATCTTCTATTTCATCTATTGGACATATATCTATATTTGTTTTTTTATGACAACTAACACAATATATATAATGTCTATGTTCATGTTTATTAACTGTATAATATACTTTATTATTATCTACATTTTTTATTATTAATTCTTTTTCTATAAATAGTTCTATTATTCTATATAAAGTAGACTCATTCATATGTTTTTGACATTTTTCTTTTAATTCTTTTAATGTTACTTCTTCATTTTCATCTATTATTTTAAAAACTAATTCTCTTTGTTTTGTAACTTTTAATCCTTTTTCTTTAAATAATTCTATCATATTGTTATACCTATTAAATCTATAACAATTCCACAAATAATTCCTATCAAATACATTAATGAAACTATTTTTAGATTTTCTTTCATGTTATGATTTGATTTAAATAAAAGTATTAAAGCTACTCCACTATTTGTAAGTAATCCAGCTATTGTAGAACCTAGTGTGATAACTTTATTTAAATATAATTCTGTTATAACAACGCTTGAACCACAGTTAGGTATTAATCCTACTAAGCTTGATATAAATGAACTAAATATATTATCTTTTAAGAATAGTTTTTCTAATGCTTCTTCACCGAATTTTTCCATCGCAGTATTAAGTACAAATGATATAGCTATTATAAATAATATTACTTTAATTGTATGTTTAACACTTGATTTAAATATACCGTGTTCACAGTCACAATGATCATCTTCACATATATCATGAATATGATTTACTTCAATAGTTTTTCTAAATATTAAATCTATAATAATACCAAATATTATACCAATTACTACTTTTATTAATAATATTTTAAAGATTACTGAAGCCTTAGCTCCTTCTGAAATAAGTATTGGTAACATCTCATCTGATGTTGATAAATAAACTGAAATAAGTGTACCTAGTGTGATTATTCTACCTATAAATAAATTAGTTGCGGCTACACTAAATCCACATTGAGGAAATGCTCCTATAATACCTCCTAGTATTGGTCCATATTTACCTGATTTTTTTATTGTTTCTTTACTCTTATTACTTAATTTGTGTTCAAAGTATTCCATTAATAAAAATGTAATAAATAAAAATGGTAATATTTTTAATGCATCTATTAATGTATCTAATATAATATCCAACATAAAATCTCTTCTTTCTAAATGCAATTTTTTTGCATTTATATATTAACACATTTTTAAAATTAAAGTCAATAAAAAATAGAGATTTCTCTCTATTTTTCTATTACCATTATAAACTTAGTTGTTCCTTTTGTTTTATTTTCTTTCATAGTAAATGTTTCATAATCATTACTTTGTTTTATCATTCTACGTGTTATAGCTTCTAATGGTTTTACTTTACTATTAACTAGTTTTACTATTTTATTTGATGCTTCATTAAATGTATTTATTCCATTATTTAATTTATTTGATCCATCTTTTATTTTATTTGATGCATCTGTTAGTTTATTTGAATAGTTTGTTAATACATTTATTGAAGAGTCTAGTGTATTTATTCCTTCTGATATTTTTTTATTTCCACCATCTAATTGATTAATACTATCAGCTAGTAAATCTATTCCTGATTTATATTTACCAAATGATGTTTTAAATTCAGTCATTTTACCACTTAGTGTTGTTGTACCTACTGATAATTCTTTTAGTTTTGCATTTACGCCATTTAATCCAACTATTTCTTCATTACCATTTGTTATTGTTTGTACTCCACCTACGTAAGTCGCTAATGAAGTTAATGTTGTAATGTTTTCATCTATACTTGTTTTTTGTGCTTCTAATACTGTTTTTGTAGATGTGTATGCTTCTATTGAAGTTTGTATTGCTTCTTTTAATTCTATATTAGATGGATCTACTGTTTCTAGTTTTGTTTGTAATGTACTTATAGTATTTTCTATTGTTGTTATTTTTGTATTTATTTCTTGTTTTTTTGTTCCTAAAAGTGTTATTGCTTGTTGTAATTCTGTTACTGATACTTTACTATTTATATTATTTAATTGTTCTAATAATTTTGTGTTTCCATCACTTAATTTTTTTGTATTTTCACTTAAATTACTCATATTTTTATCAAATAATGTTATAGCGTCATCTACTTGTTTTGTGCTTGCTTGTAATTCTGGCATTTTGTTATTTAATTTTGTTATTCCATTTTTTAACGAAGCATATCCATTTACTAATGTTTTGCTTCCTTGATTTAATTTATTCATGCCATTATTATATTCACCCATATTTGTATTATAAAGTGTTATTCCATTATTTAATTCGTTACTTCCATTTTTTAATTTTTTAGTAGCGCTACTTACTTGATTTAGTGTTTCATATATTGTATCTATTTTATCGAATTGTTGTAGTGATTCTTCATCTACTAATTTTGGTGTAGCAACTACATATATTTCATTAAATTCATAGCTTTTTGTATCATAAGTTATTACTGTTTTATCGAAGTTATTTTTTAAATTAACATTATAGTTTTTAGTTACTCCTGGTAATGATACTCCCATTAATATATCTGTAATTCCTGTTGATATAACTTTACCATTACTTATTTTTATATTTGAATTAGTATCTGTTTTTACTATTGTTGATGTCATTACTAAGAAAGGTGTATATAATCCATTATGTTTTTCTAAGTTTTTATATGTTATTGTTATTTTTACTTTACCTTTTTTTCCTGACATTTCTTTTGGTGTTGTTTCTTTACCATCTAATTCATATTTTACTTTAACTTCTATAGGTAATTCTTTATCTGTTTTTCCTTCATAATAAATGTCTTTACCTTTACTATCCCATTTATATGTATTACCTACTTTATCGTATTTTTCACTACCACCAGTATTTTTAATATCTGTTAGATCTGTTCTATCTGATACTATTTCTTCTTTTTTATCATTGATTAAGTGTTCTGATACTAATGTATAATTTATTTCTCCATTTTGTTTTAATTTAGTATATACTGTTTCTTCTTTTTGAAGTGCATATACTGGTGTTGTTGTAAGAGTTAGTATTAATATTAAAAATATTTTAAATGTCTTTTTCATATTATTTACCTCCTTTAAAACCTAATGTGGTTTTAGTTATTATTTTATCAAACATAACAAGTAGGGATGGTAGTACTGTTATTACTATAACCATACTTATTATAGCTCCTCTAGATATTAATGTACATAGTGATCCAATCATATCTATTTTTGATATTAATCCAACACCTATTGTAGCACTAAAGAAGCACATTCCACTAACAAATATTGACGTTACTGAGTTATCAAGTGCGATTTTTATTGCTTTATATTTATCTTTTTTATTTTTTCTTTCTTCTATATATTTTGTTGTCATAAGTATCGCATAATCTATGGTTGCTCCTAGTTGTATTGTTCCTATTACTACTGATGCGACGAATGGTAGTTTAGTATTTGTTAAATATGGAACTCCCATATTTATAAATATCGCAAGTTCTATAGTTGCCACTAATATTACTGGAAGTGATATTGATTTAAATACTAATACCATTAATATAAATATTACTATTATTGAAGTATAATTTACGCTTTTGAAATCTCTATCTGTTACTTTAACTAAATCATTCATCAAAGGTCCTTCTCCAGCTATTATAGCCTTCTTATCATATTTATGAACTATTTTATTTATTTTTGCTATTTGATTATTTAATTTAGTTGTTGCTAAATCATATGTTGAGTTTACTAATATTAATTCATATTTATCATTAGAGAAGTTTTTTGATATTTTTTCTGGTAATAAACTATTTACTCCATCACCTAATTTTGCTGGTGATAATACTAAGTCTACTCCATCTAATTTTTCTATATTATTTACTATTTTATTTATTTTAGATACTTCTGTTTCTTTATCTACTAATATTATAAGAGGTGATACTATATTGTATTTTTCTTTTAATTCTTTAGTAGCTATTCTATATCCATAAGTATCTGGTATTGATTTATCTAAGTTATAATATACTTCTGTATGTTTTTCACAGTAATAAGCTGGGATATATAAAATTATAAATATTAGTATTATTATTTTTTTATTATCAATAATTAGTTTTTTTAGTTTATCAAATGAAGGTAACAAGTTTTTATGTTTTGTTGCTTCTACTTGTTTATCAAATGTTATTAGTAGTGCTGGGAAAAGTGTTATAACACATATTACTCCAAATACTACTCCTTTAGCCATTACTATACCAATATCTGTACCTAGTGTTAAATCCATTGTACAAAGTGCTAAGAAACCGGCTATTGTTGTTAATGAACTTCCTGCAACGCTTACTAGTGTTTCATTAATAGCGCTTGCCATTGCTTCTTTCTTTTCTTTTTTCTTTTTAGCGTTTTCGTATTTATGATATAAGAATATTGAAAAGTCTGTTGTTACTCCTAGTTGCAATACTGATGATATTGCTTTTGTTATATAACAAATATCTCCTAATAAAATATTTGATCCCATGTTATATAAAATAGCTGCTCCTATATTACCAATAAGTAAGAATGGTGCTACATATGAATCAAGAGCAAATATAAGTACTATTATACAGCATATAACTGCTATTACTACGTATTTAAACATTTCACTATTGAATAATTCCTTAGTATCAAGTACCATCGCACTTACCCCACCTACTAAACAATCTTCTTTAGTCATTTTTCTGATTTTACTTACTGCTTCTAATGTTTTATCATCACTTGTTGAATTTTTAAATGTTACTAATAATAATTTAGTATCTCCTACTGCTACTTTATTTAGTATTTTTTTAGGTAATATTTCAATAGGTATTGTTGTACCTGTAACATCTGCCACACTAACAACATTTGATACTCCATCTATTTTTTCTATTTTATTTTCTAGTTTTAACAAATTCTTATTTGGCATATTTTCAACTATAATAGTCGCATAACCACCTGTATTAAAGTCATTTGTTAATATTTCTTCTCCTTTTAATGTATCAATATCTTTTGGAAGATACACTAATATATCATAGTTTATTTTTGTTTTTACCATTCCTATTAGTGATGGTATAACTAATAATAAAGATATGATTATTATTAGTATTCTATGTTTTACTACTAATTTACCAATATTCTTCATAAGCCCTCTTTTCTAAATGACTATTAGTCACTCATTTATTTATTGTTATATTACTACAAAAATGACTTATAGTCAATAATATTATATTATTTTCATAAATTTTATTGACTATTTTATATAAATTGTTATAATTAAGTTGTGGTGAGAACAATGAGAAAAACCAAAGTAGAAGAAAATAAAGCTATCAAAGAAAAGAAATTATTTGATACAGCTTTTAAGTTATTTACTGAAAAAGGTATTAAAAATACATCTATTGATGAGATCGCATCTAATGCAGGTGTTGCGAAAGGTACTTTTTATTTATATTTTAAAGATAAGTATGAATTACAAGATGAATTGATTGCTAGAAAGTCTTATCAATTATTTAATAAAGCTTTAAAGAAATTAGATAAATCTAAGTATAAGCAATTTGATGATCAAATTATTTTTATAATTGATTACATAATTGATGATTTATCTAAAAATAAGTTATTATTAAAATTTATTAGTAAGAATTTATCTTTTGGTTTATATAATGAAAAAGTTATTAAATTATTAGGTGATAATAATATTAGAGTTAAGGAATTATTTATAGAGGGTATTCATGAACATAATATAAATATAGATAATCCTGAAGTTACTTTATTTATGATTATTGAGCTTGTTTCTTCTACTTGTTTTTCATCTATTATGAATAAAGAACCTCTACCTATTAAAGAGTATAAGCCTTATCTTTATAAAACTATTAGAGGATTATTAAATCAAAAAAAATAAAACACTATTTAGTGTTTTTATTTTTTAAAAATTCTTCAAATATTTTTAAACCATAATCTCTATTATAGTAATTAGGAAATTCATTTAAATGAGCAAGCGCTATTTTAGATGTTTTAATTAGATCACTGTCTGTTACATTTGTTTTAGGATTGATATTTCCATGTTCTAATTCGATGTTAATTCCATCCAAGAATTCTTCTTTAGTAAACTTATCAAATGTTATACCTAAAACTGATGCGGCATATAAAGCATCATACATATTAAACATATTATCACCACTATATTATATAAAAAAAGCACTTTTTAGTGCTTCTTATTTTCTATATATGCGACTGTTACTGAAAATACAGTTACTACCTCAAATATAATTGCTGAATAAGATACATATATAATCGCATATATTAACCAACATATTGCTGATATTATTCCTATAAGTCTAATCTTATTTTCTTCTTTACTTAAGAATGAATTAAATGTTATTAAACAAGCAAATACTGGTAATATAGAATAGATATTTTCATATGACAAGAATGTCATTGCTATTAAAAGTGGTATTAATACAAGTATTAATATTTTTTTCTTTTCTTCATTATCACCAAATTTATATATAAGTATAAGTGTGAAGAATCCTAATATATTACATATAGAACCTGTTATAGCTCCTAGTAACATATAGTGGATTGTAAATCCTATATAAGCAAATATTTGAACAAATAATATTTGTTTTTTCTTTTCTTTAAAGAAACTATATGCTAATAAAGAATATGCGATCGCACCTATTATTTGAGTTATTATAAATTTCATATATGTTCACCATTCTATATTTTTATAAACTTTCTTTATTACCAGACATATCATCTATATAATCAGATAATCTTTTTCTATTACCCATTATTAAAAAGAATAATACTATGTATGTACCTATCATACCATAGTCTAATATTTTACCTACAAAGCTACCACTTTTCATTTGAGCTTCTGTATGATAAGCTTTATCTTTATAAACATAATAAGTTGTTTCATCACCTATTTTAAATTGTTGTTCATATTCACTACCACATTGTACAAAAATATCATAGTCATCTACTACTATATATTCACAAGTCATATCATCTTTATCTTCTAATGTAACATCAGTAACTAATCCTTCTTTTTCTTCATAATTTGAAATACTAAATCTATCAAATAAGAAATCATGAACTAGTGGGATAACTAAACAAATTACTGATAATGTTATTAATATAAAAATAATTAAATAAACTGCTTTTTT
>CAMOVA010000020.1 GCA_946626905.1 uncultured Bacillota bacterium
ATTGTAACAGCAGTTCTTGCAGGAACTGGTACAGTTTCTCCAGTTCTTGGATTACGAGCTGTAGTTGCAGCTTTTTTCTTTGCAGTGAAAGTTGCAAATCCAGTTAAAGTTACTTTTTTAGAACTTTTTAATCCTTTTTCTACTCCTTTTACTAAAGCATCATATGCACGAGAAGCGTCAGCTTTTGTTAATCCAGCTTCTTCAGCAATAAAATTTACTAATTCAGTTTTTGACATTTTCTATACCTCCTATTTTGTTAAGCTATCTTGCTTACAATTTAATGTTACCATTTTTCACAAAAAAATGCAACAGTTTTTGTTAAAAAACAAAGGTTTTTTAACAAATTTTGACTATTTTTGAATATATTTTTTTAGGTGGTTATATAGATGAATAACAAGGATAAAGAAATAGAAATTTTGAATCTTCAAAATATAGCTACACTTATATATATAGTAAGCTTAATTATATCTATTTATATAACCAATAATGATAAAGAAAGATTATTAAATAATAAGGTTATTTCTAAAAATATTGGTACTTTAGCCATTTTTAATAGGACACTAGTAGTTATTCTAACCATTATTTTTTTATATATAAGTATACAAAATAAAAAGATTGCTTCTTCTAAAAGAAAAAATCTAAATTTATTTAACTTACAAATAAGTGCTTCTTCATTATCTTTAATATCAACATTAATAGTTTTATATGTTGTTATTAAATCTAGTGGTGAAAATTATACTGTGATATCTGGGGTTTCTAATCCTAATTTATAAAAAAAAGAATATTATTTTAAATATTCTTCACATACTTTATCTAAATCAATTATTATTTTATCAACTTCTTCAAAGTTTTTAAGTCTAACTCCACTAGCAAACTTATGACCTCCGCCATTATATCTAGAAGCTACTTCATTAATAATTGGTCCCCTTGATCTTATTGAACCTCTTATATTTCCATTATTTTTATCATATGAGAATACAGCCCATGCTTCTACACCTTCTATATAGTTAAAATCATTAACCATATTACCAGCTGTAGCAGCATCTACATTATACTTTTCTAATAGTTCTTCATCTATTTTTATATATCCAAATCCATGTTCAGTAACACATAAGTTATCTTGTAGATATCCTTTAAATCTTACTTCTTTTAATGGTCTTAAATATAATTTTGTATATAGTTTTGTAAAATCTAAGTTAGTTTCTTCAATTAGTTTTGAAACTAAGTTAAATGTTTTTGGAGTTGTATATGAAAATAGGAATCTATCTGTATCAGATATTAATCCAACAAATAGTTTTTCTGCTGCTTCAAGTGTTAAATTTAGTTTAGTATTAAATACTAATTCTAATATTAATTGTGATGCAGATGAAGCAGTTTCATCTATTAACTCTAAAGAACAATATTTTTCTACAAATGGATGATGATCTATTTTAATAGAATAAGCAAATTCATTAGGTATAGCAGTATCCACTCTACCTTTATCAGGGGTATCTGTTACTATTAATAACATTTTGCTTGTATCTTCTGGTAATTTATCTAAATCACCGATATACTTAAATCTTGATGCTGGGCATCCTACAACGTATACATTCTTTTTAGGAAAAGTATTTTTAATTATTTCTTTTAAACCAATACTACTTCCTAAAGCATCTGGATCAGGTCCTACATGACGAGCTATTACTATATCGTCATATTTTTTTATTTGTTTATAAATCTTTTGATAAATCGAATTCATTTTTAACCTATAAGTTCAAAAGTATCACGAGCTATCATTACTTCTTCATCAGTAGGTATTACATAACATTCTACAGAAGAATCCTCGCTACTAATAAGACCTTCTTTTCCAAGACGTGTAACGCTATTTTTTTCTTCATCTACTTTTATTCCTAAGCAGTCTAGGCTTTCTAATACCATTCTTCTCATATCAGGAGCATTTTCTCCAACACCTGCTGTGAAGATAATAGCATCGCATCCACCTAATTCAACATAGTATTTTGCGATATAATCAACAATACGTTTTACATACATTTTTTGAGCTAGTATGCATCTTTCGTTTCCTTCTTTGATACCTTTTTCAATATCACGAGAATCACTAGATACACCACTAATTCCAAGTAATCCACTTTGTCTATTTAATACATTATCGATTTCTTTTGTATTTAAATTTAATTTATCCATAATGTATGGAACAATTGTAGCATCTATATCACCACAACGAGTTCCCATTATTAAACCAGCATTTGGTGTTAATCCCATTGAAGTATTAATACATTTTCCATCTTTAACAGCACTTATACTTGCACCATTTCCAATATGGCATGTTATTAATTTTAAATCTTTTCTTCCTAGTTTTTCTTCCATTGCTTCAGTAATATAACGATGTGATGTACCATGTGCACCATAACGTCTTATTAAATATTTATCACACCAATCATATGGTAGTGCATATAAATAATTTTCTTCTTCCATTGTTTGATGGAATGCTGTATCGAAAACTACAGTTTGAACTGCATCTGGTACAACTTCCATAGCAGCACGTATTCCAATTACAGCTGCTGGATTATGAAGAGGAGCTAAAACGCTTAATTCTTCAATTTTACTTATAACATCTTCAGTAGCTGTTACAGTTTTATCAAAATATGAACCACCTTGAACTATACGGTGTCCTATACCTTTTATTTCATCAAGTGATTCAACAATTTTATTATCAATAAGCTCTTTGATTAATAATTCAAATGCTTGTTTATGATCATTTAATTGGGCTGTTTTTTCTATTTTTTCACCATTTATTTTTATTGTATAGAAACTATTCCCAATTCCTATTCTTTCAAACACACCAGAAATTAATACTTTTTCTTCTGGCATTTCAAATGCTCTAAATTTTAATGAACTACTTCCTGCATTAACCGCTAATACTTTCATATTTACCTCTTTTCTAAATTTCATATTCTATAATACGTAAATTTGGTATTTCTATTTTTAATAAGTCGCCATCTTCTGGAATACCATTTATTGCATAATGTATAGCTCTTAATATTGCACTATGAGCAACAACTAAGACATTTTTATCTTCATACTTGTTTCTCATATCTTCTATAAATTCAGTTATTCTAAACATTAAATCCTTTATTTTTTCTACTTCATTAATATCTGTATTTAGTTTAAAATCCCAATACTTTATAGTTAATTCCTCATCAACTGGTTTTCCCTCGCTTAAACCATAATCTCTTTCAATTAATCTTTCATCAACAATAATGTCATATTTATTGTTTGTTATTAATTTAGCTGTATCTAATGCTCTTCTTAGGGGTGAAGAAACTACAACATCTATATCTAGAGTACTAACTAATTCTTGTAGCGCTTTTGCTTCTTCTTTACCTTTTTCAGTTAGATCAGATTCAGTATTTCCTTGGACTAAACCTAAAACATTTTTATCAGTTTGTCCATGTCTTACAACATATAATTTCACTAGTCTTTATTGATTGGTTTCATAGTTGGGAATAATATAACGTCTCTGATTGATTCTTGTTCTGTAAATAACATAATCATTCTATCGATTCCATAACCAATTCCACCTGCTGGTGGCATACCATATTCTAATGCTTCAATAAAGTCCATATCGATATCATTAGCTTCATCATTACCCATTTCTTTTTCTTTTAATTGAGCTTCAAATCTTTCTAATTGATCAATTGGATCATTTAATTCTGTATATGCATTAGCACATTCATGACCACTTATAAATAGTTCAAATCTTTCAGTAAATCTTGGATCATTCTTATCTTTCTTTGTTAATGGACTTATTTCAATTGGATGTCCATAAAGGAAAGTTGGTTCTATTAATGTTTCTTCTACATATTTTTCAAAGAACTTGTTTACGATATGTCCAAATTGACGTTCATGTTCTTCAAGTTCTATACCATGTTCACTTGCCAATTTTAAACATTCATCTAAATCAGTTATTTCTTTAAAATCTATTCCTGTTTTTTCTTTAATAGCATCTGTCATTGAAATTCTTTTCCAATTTCCTGATAAGTCAATATCATGTCCTAAATAATGGAATGTTGTTTTACCACAAATTTCATTTGCGATTGTTTTATACATATTTTCTGTTAAATCCATCATTCCTTCTAAGTCAGAATATGCTTGATATAATTCCATTAAAGTAAATTCAGGATTGTGTTGTGGATCCATTCCTTCATTTCTAAATGTTCTTCCTATTTCATAAACTCTTTCCATTCCACCTACTAATAATCTTTTTAGATTTAATTCAAGAGCGATTCTTAAATACATATCTAAATCTTGAGTATTATGATGTGTTATAAATGGACGAGCACTTGCTCCTGTAAGTAAAGTTGTTAAAATTGGTGTTTCAACTTCAACAAATCCTTGCTTATCTAAGAAATTTTGAATACATCTAATAATTTTTGGACGCATAAATGCTACTTTACGAGATTCATCATTCATTATTAAATCAACATAACGTCTTCTATATCTTTCTTCAATATCAGTAAGTCCGTGGAATTTTTCTGGTAGTGGTTTTAATGCTTTTACTAAATGAGTATATTTTAAACATTTAATTGTTACCTCACCAGTTCTTGTTTTCATAACTTTTCCATGTACTCCAACGATATCTCCTATATCTGCTGTTTTAAATAATGAATATGTTTCTTCTCCAACATCATTTATAGAAATGTAAATTTGAATTGGTCCTGTTTTATCTTTTATTGTGAAGAAAGAAGCTTTACCCATCTTTCTAATAAACATAATTCTTCCTGCTACTGTAGCAGTATCAGTCATCTCTTCAAATTTATCATGTTCAACATCTTGATATTTTTCTTTTAATTCTGATGCATAGCTATCTCTTTTAAAAGATTCACCAAATGGATCTAATCCTAATTCTTTTAAACCATTTAATTTTTCTCTTCTTACTAGCTCTTGTTCTGTAAATTCTCTCACAATTTCACCTCTTTAACATATATATAATAACATAATTTTTCTAATAAATATAGTGTTTTTAACAATAAAACATACATTAAGTATGCTTTATTATAAATTCATCTAATAGTTTATATAATTGTTCTTTTGTTTTTGCTTTAAATATTTCTTGTTTCAATTCTTTACTATCTTTGATAGATTTTAAATACCATGCGGCATTTGTTCTTATTTCTAAAATAGCAAGCTTATCATTTTTATATTTCATTAATAAATCAAAATGCTTTTTTATCATGTTTATTCTTTCTATTAATGATATATTTTCATTTACTTCTTTTCCATTTAAGTAATCTAGTGTTTGCTTAATTATCCAAGGATTTCCTAAGGCTGCTCGTCCTATCATAACAGCATCACAACCAGTTAATTCCATCATAGATTTAGCATCATAGCAACTTTTAATATCACCATTTCCTATTACTGGAATAGTTACACTTTCTTTTACTTCTTTTATAATATTCCAATCTGCTTTTCCTGAGTAACCTTGAGCTCTTGTACGTGGATGAACTGTAATAGCACTTGCTCCAGCGCTTTCTATTACTTTTGCGACTTCTTTAGCATTTATACTATTTGAATCCCAACCACTTCTAATTTTAACTGTTACAGGTACTTCTACTGCATTTACTACAGCACTTACAACTTCATATATTTTATTTAAATCTTTTAATAAAGAACTACCTGCTTGTGATTTTACTGCAACTTTAGGAACAGGACATCCCATATTTATATCAATTATTTTTATATTAAACTTGTCCACTAATATTTTAGCAGATTCTGCCATATTTTTAGGACTTGAACCAAATATTTGAACAGCAACTGGTATATTTAATTCACTTATTCCATTTAACATATCAAATGTTTTTTTGTTGTTTCTTATGATTGCTTCTGAACTAATTAGTTCTGTAATCGCATATCCAACTCCCATTTCTTCACATATTTTTATGTAAGATGGATTAGATATTCCTGCCATAGGAGCTAAAACAATTGGATTTTTAATTACTACGTTTCCTATTTTCATAAATCACCTTTCTAAAATCTTTTGGTAACTCTATTTCAAATTTTAGCACTTCTTTATTTAATTGTAATTCTAAATAATATGCATGAAGAAACATTCTTTTATTCTTAATATTTCCGTATTTCATATCACCTATTATTGGATGTCCTACTTCATTTAATTGATATCTTATTTGATGTTTTCTTCCTGTTTTTATATTTATATCAAGTAATGAATAACTATCATTATTTTTTATTTTTTTATACTCTGTGATAGCTAATTTTCCATCTTTACTTTGATATACCTTATTACCTTTTTCTATTAATTTAGTTTCAATGATATCTTTATCTTTAGTATTACCTTTAACTATCGCATAATATTTTCTAATAGTTTTATTCCAATTATCTTGGAGTTGTTGTTTTACTTTTAAAGATTTTGCAAGTACAATTAACCCACTTGTTTCTTTATCTAATCTATGAACGATATATATTTTACTATTTTTGTTTTTTTCTTTAACATATTCAGATATCATATGATATAATGTTTTTTCTTTTTCTTTATCTGTCGCTATTGTAAGAAGATTATATGGTTTATCTACAACTATGATATCTTTATCTTCATAGATTATATTTATATTGTGAGTATTGTTTCTTATTTCTACTTTATCACTTTCTTTTAATATATAATTGTATTTTGTAGTCTTTTTACCATTAACATATACATTACCATTTTTTAAAATATTTTTAACTGTATTTTTTGATTTGTTAATATTTTTATATAAATACTCTAATAATTCCATTATATTTCCTCTTTCAAAAACACTTTAAATAAGCATCTTTTTATTGGCTTTATACTTATAAAAAGATAAAGTAATACTGCTCCTCCAGCATTCAAAATAATATCATCAATATCACATGTACCACTTGTTGTTATAAACTGAACAACTTCTATTGACATTGTAATACATAAAACTGTTTCTAAAAATACTTTAAATTTATTTTCACTCTTAAATAGTAATGGTAAGAAAAGTGCGAATGGCATCATACATACAAAATTACCTACTAAATTAAACATGATGTTTTGTTTAGAAATAACATTATAAGATAAATTTCTAATATATATATTTATAGTTTTAAATGGAATATAATTAAATGCATTATCAATATAATATGAGAATGAATCTGTATCAATAACATTATTAATACCATGTCTTCCCCATATCGGATCAAAGAGTGTTAATGTTATTAATAATACCAAATAAATTATAAAGAAAATCCATAAATTTATTTTCATTGGTATATTAGAATTAACCTCATTTGATAATTTATAACCACCAATATACATAAATAAACAACTACCACATAATAATATTAATCTAGAAATTTCTATCTGATTGATACTAGACATTTCTATTATTATGTATATAGCTATTAATAAAATGGATAGTAAATACCATTTCAAAGCTCTAAACATAACATCACCATACACACTATTATACTACAAACAACTTATTTTTTAAAGGACTCCATCATATATTTTATTAGCTGGTCCAGTCATCAATAAATGCTTATTTTCTAAGGTATTTATAACTAGTTTACCACCTAATAGATTTACATTAACTTTATTTATTTTTTCTTTATTAAAATAAACATATGCACTAGCAGTTGCTCCTGTACCACAAGCTAGTGTTTCTTTACTACCTCTTTCATAAACTCTAACAAATAAATTATTTTTATCAAGTACTTTTACAAATTCAACATTAACATCATCTATTTCTTGAATTATAGGAGCTAATTCATTTACAATTTTATCATTTATTTCTTTTAGAAATATTACCGCATGCATATTACCTGTTGTTACATATTCTACTTCATACGGAGTATTATTATATTCTACTATTTTTGTTTTTAAAGTTTTAGCTATACCCATATCTACTGTAACTTCTTTAACTATATCGTATTCTGTTTTAAGATATAGTTTTTTTATTCCCGATAAAGTTTCAATATTTATTTCTTTTTTTCTTGTAAGTTTATTGTCATACAAATATTTTCCTACACATCTAATACCATTTCCACACATCTTAGCTTCTGTACCATCTGCATTATATATATTCATTTTATAATCTGCAACACTACTTTTATCTATTGTAATAATACCATCTGAACCAATACCAAAATGTCTATCACATAATTTTTTACAAATACTTGGTATATTTTCTATTTTTTCACGTGTTAAATCTATATAAATATAATCATTACCTAGTCCTTCCATCTTAGTAAATTTCATAATATCACCTATATAAATTTATTCATTTTAAATAAAAAAAGACATTATTTTGTCTTTTTTAAAGTTCTTAAATATTCTTTATGTTCTTTTGTAACCCTAAAACTTTCTATAGCTTTTTGAATTGTTTTATTATGAATCCATTCATCTAAACTATATTTTTCAAGATATGGAATAGTCTCATCATATCTTTTAGCAAGCGCAGTAGCAAAATACCAAGCAACCATCATTTTTAAATAATAATCATCTGCTTTTACTTTAGATACTAGCTTTAAATATTCTTCTTTAAAGTCATCACCTAGATATTCATTCATTAACATTCTAATTCCAAATCTAGATATATATATGTGTTTTGAACTAATCCATTTCTTTATATGTGGCAAAAGTTTTTCATGATTTTTTTTAAAACATTTAGGTGTTGCTTGATCTGAAACTGGCCAACAATCCACATAAGGAAGAAATTCTTCCACTCTTTTAATGCATTCATCAAAATCTTTTATCATTGATATAACAAAAAAATGGATTAGATTTTCTTCATAATATTTATGTGGTAAATCATTTAAAAATACTTCTCTTTCATCACTTTTAAAAACTTCTTTGGCAAGTTCTCTTAGTTCTGGAGTTTTAATGCCTAAAATAGTTTCTTTTGGTATATTTGGTACAAGTTTTGATTGAAATTCTTTATATTTTTCATCTTGTAATTTTAATAATTTATCTTTTATTTTCATTTTTAATCCTTTCAAGATAAGCCACTATTTCACAATGATATGTTCTTGGGAACATATCAACAGGTGTTAATTCTACTAATTCATATTTATCTTTTAATAGTTCTACATCACGAGCAAATGTTATTGGATCACATGATACATAAACTACTGATTCTACATTTTTATTTCTTATATATTCTATTGTTTTTTTATCAAGACCACTTCTAGGTGGATCTATTATTATTTTACTAAATTTATCTTTTACGTTCATTACATCTTTAGCATCTAAACATTCAAATTCTATATTTTTTATTTTATTTATTTCTTTATTGTTATTAGCGTCTATAACTGCATATTTATTTATTTCTACCCCTTTAACACTCTTAACATATTTACTTACATGTATACCTATTGTTCCTGTCCCACAATATAGATCTAGGACATCATCTGTTTTAGTTGGTTTAAGATATTCTAATACTTTATTATATAGTTTAAGTGCGCCATCTGTATTTACTTGAAAAAATGAATCTGGAGATATTTTATAAGTATAATCACCTATTTGATCATATATATATCCACTACCACTTACAACTTCATATTTCTTATTATAATATGTAATTATTGTATTAAAACTTTTTAATTGTTCTTTTAAATATTCCATATTTTCTTTTTCTTTTAGTTTTAAAACAAGCATTTTTTCTTTTAGATTTTTAGAAGATCTTATTACAATTTCATATACATTATCTAAATTTATATTTTTTATTTCTTCTATTACTTCATTTATATTTTTATCAACTAATAAGCATCTATCAACTTCTACTATATTTTTACTTTTTATATTATAAAATCCTAATTGTTTATCAACATGGAAAGTAACTTTATTTCTATAATACTCTTTATCATTTGAAATAATTGGTTTTATTAACTTTGTATCATAAGAAGTAAATTTTTTAATAATATCATGTATTTTATTTTCTTTATATTTTAATTCATTTTCATAACTTATATGTCTCAAATGACATCCACCACATATTTCATAATATGGGCAATCTAACTCTATTCTATCTATTGATTTAGTGATATATTCTTCTACTTTTGCTTCACTATATTTTTTATTTTCACGAGTTATTTTTATATCTACTTCTTCACCTGGTAATGTATTTGGTATAAAAACTACTTTATCATTTAATGTACTAATACCTCTACCTTGATGATCCATTCTATCTATTTTTACTTTCATCAAATCACCAATAATATTATAGCATATATAATTTTATTTGGTTAATAATAATATTGGGGATACTTATGATTACTAATAATTTAGAAAATAATATTAAAAACATTAAAAAACATTATGGAAATAGCAGCGACTTAAAAAGTCGTTTTGTTTCTTTTAAGAAAACTAAAGTAGCTTATATATTTCTTGAAAGTGTCGCTAGTGATGATAAGATAAGTAATTTTTTAGTTAAGAGTTTATCTTATACAAAGATTAGTTCTATTAAGAATTTATTTGATGCTTTAAAAAACAATATTTTTAATAGTAATTTATCTATTTTAACTAAAGATGATGATATATATACTTATCTTTCTTCTGGTTTTACTCTTGTTTTGGTTGATGGTTTTGATGAAGCTATTTGTATTGAAACAAAAAGTATTTTAGATAGAGGAATTAATGAAGCTACAACTGAAGCTATTATTAGAGGTCCAAAAGATAGTTTTACTGAAAATATTCAAACTAATATAGGATTAATCAGAAAAAGAATTAAAGATAATAATTTATGGATTAATGATATTAATATTGGTACACGAACTAAAAGTAAAGTATCTATTGCTTATATTAATGGTGTAGCCAAAAAAAGTTATATTAATCAAATAAAAAAACGATTAGAAAAAATTAATATTGATGGTATTTTAGATAGTGGATCCATTAAAGAATATTTATCTAAAGAAGGTAAAGCAATATTTCCTAAAATACAAAGTACAGAAAGACCAGATGTTGCATCTAAATCGCTTTTAGAAGGTAAAATTGTTATTCTTGTAGAAAATAGTCCTTTCGCACTTATTTTACCTTCTTTTTTAATAGATTACTTACACAGTGCGGAAGATTATTATGAGAGTTCTCTTAATGTATCATTAACAAGATTATTCCGTTTACTTAGTTTTATTTTGACTATTTTAACTCCTGCTTTTTATATAGCTGTTACAACGTGGAATCAAGAAGTAATACCTAATGAGCTTTTGATTTCTTTATCAATCCAAAAAGCTGGAGTTCCCTTTCCTACTACTTTAGAACTACTACTTATGATAACTACTTTTGAAATATTAAAAGAAGCTGATATTAGAATTCCTAATGCGACTGGAGCATCTGTTAGTATAGTAGGTGCTTTAATACTTGGAGAAGCTGCGGTTAGTGCGGGTATTGTGTCACCTATCATCATAATTGTTGTAGCATTTACTTCTATATCTGGTTTAGTTTATACAGATGTTGATTTTATAAATGCGATTAGGTGGTGGCGTTTAATCTTTATATTCTTTGCGACTATAATGGGATTTATTGGTATTGTTGTAGCATTCTTAATTTTCTTAATAAGAATATGTAGTATTGAAATGTTTTCTATACCATACACAGTACCAACTTCTCCTCTTTTTATAGAAATGTTAAAGGATAGTTTTATTAAGTTTCCAAAGTTTAAAATTAAAAAACGAGCACAATACTTAAGTAAAAATAAATATAAATCAGGTGATAGATAATGAAAAAATTATTATTTTTATTTATTTTATTTTTTATGTTGACTGGATGTAGCGACTATAAAGAACTTAATAATATTGCGATTATATCAAGTATTTCAATAGATAAAAATGGCGATAATTATATAGTTGGTGCACTAGTAGCGAACTCTAGAAATCCTGCAGAAAGTAATACTGAAGCTACTGCTGGAAATGCTGTTTATGAAGTAGAAAGTAATTCTATAGCAGGTGCTCTTCAAAAACTTGATAGTATTTTACCTAAAAAGATTTATTTAGGTCACTTAGGTGTTGTAATAATAAGTGAAGATGTAGCTAAAGAAGGGGTTATTAATATTACTGATTATTTTTTTAGAAATCCTGAAACCACTAAAAGATTTTATTTAATTATGACTGAAGGAAAAGATAAAGCATCAGATGTTTTAAAAATGTTATCTCCTTTAGAATCTTTTCCTTTTCAAAATATAAGATTAAATATTGAAAATGCTAGTTCATCAGGAGCTTTATCTCATAATCTTACTTTTTCTAAGTTTCTAGAAATGTATTTAAAAAAAGGATCTGATCCTTTCTTACCAACTATTGAAATTGTTGGTGATATAAAAAAAGGCAGTTCAACTAAATCATTAGAATCAAGTGATATTTCTTTCTACATTAAACTTAAAGGAATTGCGATTTTTAAAGATGATAAATTTATTACTTATGCAAATATTGATGAAAGTAGAGGTATTAATTTAGCTATTGGTAATGTTAATGATGCGGTAATCAATACCAAATTAAATGATAAAGACGTAGTTGTTAATGTTTCTAATATTAAAACTAAAAAGAAAGTTAAATTAGATAAACACCCTATTTATTATATTAAAGTTAAAGGTACTGGAGACATAGAAGAAATTGATTCTAACTTTAATTTATATAGTAACAAAAATATTAATATAATTAAAAAGAAAACAGAAGAAGAAATTAAGTCTTTAATAACAAAAGGTATTACTAAAGTTCTTAGTTATAAAAGTGATCCTTTAGAATTTGGTAATATGCTTTATAAAAAGAATCCTAAATTTTATAATTCCATTGATAATTGGAATGATTATTTAAATAAATTAGAAATTAATATTGATGTCGATATAAATATTCAAAATAAGGGTTCTATTAAACAAACTATAAAGGCGGCTAAAAAATGAAAAAATATAATACTATAGATAGTTTACAATTTGGAATAGCAATGTATTTTATTATGAGATGTTTTTCTCTTGGAATTGCTATTGATTCTTATATACATATAGGAGGTGTTGATGGATATTTATCTCCTATAATTGGTACTTTAATTGGATTTTTACCTTTAATAATTTTTATAAAACTATTTAATTATAAACCTAACTTAAATATCTTTGAAAAAATTAATTTTACATTTAAAAAAACTGGTAATATTATTAATTGCTTACTATGTGTATTAGTATTTTTTATGGTTATTATTTCTTATTGGAATTTGCTTAATTTTATAACTTCACAATATCTTTATAGAACTAGTAGTATGTTTATATCTATTATTTTTGGGATAAGTATTGCTTATGCTTCTATTAAGAATGTCAATGTTATTTTAAGGGTTTCTAATATTCTTTTTTATATTTCTATATTAACTTTTATAATATGCATTATTGGCATGATTGGTAATATTAAATTTAATAATTTATTCCCTTTTTTAGAATATGGTTTAAATAAACCTTTAATTAGTGGATTAGCCCATGTTAGTTATACTGTAGCTCCTTTATTTATTTTACTTATGATACCTAAAAATAAAATAAGCAATAATAAAAATATATCTAAATATATTATTCTTTTTTATCTGCTTGCTGATATTACTAAGTTTTTAGTGATCTTTATTGTTATTTCTACATTTGGAATTGATCTATCTAAATTATATGAATTTCCTGATTTTATGGTTTTACGTAGAATGTCTACTAATGGGTTTTTTCAAAGATTTGAAAGTATTTTAGCAACTCAGTGGATTTTTGATATCTTTATTATGATTACATTAGGAATGCAATATATTAAAGGTTATTATAGGTTTTTATTTAAAAAAAATG
>CAMOVA010000021.1 GCA_946626905.1 uncultured Bacillota bacterium
CTGTTGGTAATAATGGAAATGCTGGTATAAATGATTTATTTCACAAATCAATGAATAATTAAAACTAGATTTAATCTAGTTTTTTTATTGTAAAAATATATTATTTTCTAATTCATATTCTAATGAAGATGAATCTCCATGTCCTGGATAAATTATTGTACTAATTGGGTACTTTTTAATTAAATTTATACTTTCATTCATAAGTTTTGAATCTCCTGTAGGTAAATCTGTTCTACCTATTGTACCCTTAAACAAGAAATCTCCTGTAAACATAATATTATTATCTTTAAAATAGAAAGCTACTGAATCGTTTGTATGACCTGGTGTTTTTATTATTTCAAAATCAAAATATGGACAAATAGAATTATTATTATAATCATATACATCTACTTTTTTATAATTTAATAATTCATCTAATGCCCCTATATGATCAAAATGATAATGTGTTATTAAAATTCCAACTAACTGCATATTTTTAATTTTTCCTAATATTTCATCTATATTATTACCTGGATCTACTACTAAACATTTATCATCTTTAGATATAATATAACAATTTTCTTCTAATGTATCTGTAATTATTCTATCTACTTTCATCTAGCACCTCTTTAACAGGACCATATGTTTTTCTATAACCATCAATTAAACCATATTTTTTTATTGCTTCTAAATGAGCTTTTGTTGGATAACCTTTATGTTTAGCAAATCCATACATTGGATATTTTAAATCTATTTCTTTAAGCATTCTATCTCTAGTAACTTTTGCGATTATAGAAGCAGCCGCTATAGTAATACTTTTAGCATCTCCTTTTATTATTTTAGTTACTGGAATATCTATATCTAGTTCCATTGCATCTGTAAGCAAATGTTCTATTTTTAAATTCTTTTTTGCTTCATTATATGCCTTAATCATAGCAAGTTTAGATGCTTCATATATATTTATCTCATCTATTTTTTCTGCATCTACTATACCTATACCAATACTTAAAGCATCTTCTTTTATGACATCAAATAATTTTTCTCTTTTCTTTTCAGTTAATTTTTTTGAGTCATTTATTTCATCATTTTGATAATTAAGTGGTAAAACTACACAAGCAGCCACTACAGGTCCATAAAGTGGTCCTCTCCCCGCTTCATCTGTACCACCTATATATTTTATACCTTTACTAATTAATTCTTCTTCATATTCATATAAATGCATATAATCACCATATTAATTATATCATAATTTGTAAACATTATCCTATCTTTTCATATACTTAAATTAGAAGGAGTGTGTTTATGAAAAAAGATAACAGAGATTGTTCTATGCCATATCCAATATATCCACCTTATCAAGGAATGGGAATGCCTATGGGTTATAATCCAATGATGATGCCAACTAGTAATGTAGTTAATAATATTGATGGTCAATTAAATAATTTAGAACAACAAGTTAATAATCTTGAAAGAAGAGTTTCTAATCTAGAAAATATGTATAATACTAATAAATATAGTAGTTCTAATTATCAAATGATGTAAAAAAAACTATAAAATATTATAGTTTTTTTAATTCATCTATTTCTTTTAATATATCATCACTTTTTGTTATATAATTACCTACAACCATTATATCCGCACCACATGTTTTATAATTTGTATTATTAATTCCTCCATCCACTTCAATATCAAATGAGGCATTATATTCATTTTTTAATTCTTTTAATTCTTGTATTTTTAAAGTAGTGTTTTCTATATAAGGTTGCCCACCTAAACCAGGCTCTACACTCATAACTAATACTGAATCTATATCATTAATATAAGGTATTAAATTATTGATACTTGTTGTTGGGTTAATAGCTAATCCAACTTTAATATTAGATGATTTTAGCTTACTTATTGCTTCTTTTATATCAATGTTTGTTTCAATATGAAAAGATATTCTATATGGGTTTAAATATAAATATTTATCAATATAATCTAAAACATCATTAACCATTAAATGAACATCTAAAGGTTTATTAAATTTATAATTTGAAGTATATTCTTTTTTATTATTTACAAATAAACCATCCATTATATCTAAATGAATAAAATCACAATTAGATCTATCTAATAATTCATATTTACTATCATCTTGTAATCCTAATATGGAAACTGCTAACATAACTCACCTACTTTATAAAATTAATGTAATTATCATATCTACTTTTTAATATTTCACCATCATTTACTTTATTCTTAATTTCACAAATTTGTTCATTTTGATGCATACAATCACTAAACTTACATAGTTCTCTATATCTATTAAATTCTATAAAATTATCTCTTATATCAGCTTTACTCATACCATCAAAATCTAATGATGAAAATCCAGGTGTATCAGCAACTAAACCGCCAAATAATTTATGTAATTCAACATGCCTAGTTGTATGGCGACCACGTCCTAAGGCAATGGATATTTCACCAGTAGCTAAAGAAAAATCTGGATTTAATTTATTTATAAGTGTTGATTTACCAGCTCCTGTTTGACCAGTTAATACTGTTATTTTATCTTTAAATAAAGTTTTAATTTCATCTAATTCTGTATTTATTAACACTTTATAACCTATTTTTTTATAATAGTTTATATATAAATTTATTTCATCTAATTCCTCTTTATTAAGTAAATCTAGCTTAGTAAAACAAATAATTGGTAAGACATTATTATATTCAATAACACATAATAATTTATCTAATAAATTTGTATCAAATGATGGTTTTACATTAGTTACAATAATAGCTTGATCTATATTAGAAACAGCTGGGCGAACCAAACTGTTTCTTCTAGATAATATTTCTAATATATACTTATTATCAGAATCAAATATAACTAAATCTCCTACTAGAGGTTTTATTTTTTTATTTCTAAATAATCCTCTTGATTTACATATATATTCTTTACCATCTGATAAAACAGTATAATCATTACTTATTATTTTTACTATTCTACCTTGCATATTATTACTCTGTTGTTGTTGTATTAGTGTTTTGAGTAGTAGTAGTATCTGTTTTTGGTTGTACAGTTGTTTCAGGTTCTTTTGAAACAGTTGGTGTTTTTGAAATTGTAATAGTAAGTGTTACACCACTAACAACTTTAGATCCTGCTGCTCTACTTTGATAAATAATTGTACCATCTTTATCAGTAGTTGATTCTTTTTCTTTAGTAACTAATGTAATATTATTTTCTTTACACCATTTTTTAACTTCATCTAATGTATATACTTCATTAACAAAATCAGGAT
This sequence comes from uncultured Bacillota bacterium, assembly GCA_946626905.1. GTDB lineage: Bacteria > Bacillota_I > Bacilli_A > RF39 > UBA660 > OMSK01. The sequence goes on from CAMOVA010000021.1 coordinate 3,264, forward strand.
ATGTTGTTATAAATTTAGGAATTGTTAATGTTATCTTATCTCCTGCAACTAGTTTAGTTCCTTCTTCTACATCTTGTGAAAGAATAACATTTTCTTTTATATTTGCTTCATCTTTTGTATGTTCTTCTTCATCACGCATTACAACAATACCTTTTGAAGTTAATTCTTTTTCAACCATATCTATATCTTTACCAACATAGTTTATGATTTCATAACCTTCAGATCCTTTTGATACATAAATAATTATTGTAGTATCTGTCTTAATTGATTTACCAGCACGTGGACTTGTTTTAATAACATTTCCATCTTCTATTTCATCATCATTACGTTCTTCAATTTTTACTTCTAAGCCTAATTTTTCTAATTTTTTAGTTGCATCTTCTTCACTCATATTAGATACATCTGGAACTTCTACTGTTTTAGTTCCCTTACCATTAGTTGCGACAAAGATAATTCCAACTATTATAGCAATTAAAGCAAGTAATACAGCAGCTAAAATAATTATTTTTTTATTTTGCTTTTTATCTTCTACTATATCTTCTTCTGGTGTTTGATCAATGTTTGCTTTATCCTTATTTTTTCTTTCTCTAGAAGTTAAAACTTTTGATTCTTCATCTTTTTCAAATTCAGGATAATCAAAAACTATTCTTGGAACATCTTTTTTATCTTCATCAAGACATGTTTTTAAATCATATGACATTTCTTCTGCTGTTGCATATCTATTTCTTGGATTTTTAGCAGTTGCTTTTAATATTATATTTTCAACTGCTTGTGGTATATCTTCTTTTATATCTCTAACATTAGGAATTGGATCTTTCATATGTTTAATTGCAATTTCTACTGCATTGTCACCTTTAAAAGGTACTTTACCAATTATTAATTCATACATTAATATTCCTAATGAATATATATCAGATTGAAAAGTTGAACCAGTACCATTTGCTTGTTCTGGTGGTAAATAATGAACACTACCCATTACTGAATTAGTTTGTGTAAGCTCATTACTATTTAGTGCTTGTGCAATACCAAAATCAGCTATTTTAACTAAACCATCATCTAGTATTAAAACATTTTGTGGTTTAATATCTCTATGGATTATTCCATTAGCATGTGCATGAGCAATACCATTTGTAAGTTGAGTCATTATATCTATTACTTCTAATAAAGTTAAAGATCCTCTTCTTTTAATTAAACTTTTTAATGTTTGACCTTCAATATATTCCATTACTATATAATATATTCCATTATCTTCACCAACATCATAAATTCCAACTATATTAGGATGGTCTAGATTAGAAGCTGCAGATGCTTCTCTTTGAAATTTTCTTACAAATTTTTCATCATTAGCTAAATCACCACGTAATACTTTTACAGCTACTTTTCTATTTAGTATTGTATCAATTGCTAAATAGACATTAGCCATTCCACCTTCACCAATATTTTTTATTATTTCATATCTATCACTTATTTTTTGACCCTTAATTATCATTTTTTTCAACTCCTCTTTCTAAATATGCAACTGATATATTATCAGTACCACCCCTGTTGTTACATTTAAAGATTAATTTTTGTAATCTTGATTCAATTGGTTTTTCTTCTTTTATTATTTCTAATATTTGTTCTTTATCTAACATATTTGTCATTCCATCACTACATAGTAATATTCCATCTACATTTGTTTCAACATCAAATATGTCCATATCAACGGTATTTGTAGCTCCAAGTGCTTTTAATAATACGTGTTTTTTTGGATGAACTAATGCTTCTTCCTCTGTTAAATCTCCTGATTTTACAAGTAAATTTACTAAAGTATGATCATTAGTTATTTTCCATATTTTGCCATCTTTAATAGCAAATCCTGAAGAATCTCCTATATTTCCATAAAGTAAGAATGAGTCTGTTAATATAGCACACACAAATGTTGTTCCCATACCTAAACTTTCTGGATGATCTTCAGTATATTTATATATTAATGCATTTATTTCACTTACTGTCATTTGAATCCAGTGTTCAGCATCTTCTTTTGTTCCAATTGTACTCATTGCCTTAAATCTTTCAGCAATATGTTTAATTGCGATTGAAGATGCAACTTCACCACATAAATGTCCACCCATACCATCAGCAACTGCTAACAATATTTCATTTGATTCATTTTTAACAATAATTACACTATCTTCATTATGATCTCTTACTACACCAGGATCAGTCAAATAATAATAATTCATTGTTATCCCTCCTCGTAATTAGCTCTAAGTTGTCCACAAGCCGCATCTACTGTTCTTCCGAATTCTCTTCTTATTGTAACATTTATTTTATTTTTTTTCAAAATATCATAGAATTCCTTAATGCTTTGTTCACTACTTTTTTTATATTCAATATGACTTGTTTCATTATATGGAATAAGATTTACATAACAATTAATTCCTTTTAATAAATTAGCTAATTCTAATGCACATTTTTTTGAATCATTAACTCCATCTAACATAATATATTCAAAAGTAACTCTTCTATTTGTTTCTTTTATATATTTTTTTATCACACTCATTAATTGCTCTATATCATATGCTTTATTTATTTTCATTATTTTATTTCTTATTTCATTGTTAGGTGCATGTAATGAAATGGCTAGATTTACTTGATTTCCATCTTTTATAAACTGTTCTATTTTAGGTACAATACCACTTGTTGATACAGTTATATGTCTAGCACCTATATCAATACCTTTACCATCATTAATTATTTTGATAAATTTTATTACATTATCATAATTATCAAATGGTTCTCCAATACCCATAAGTACTACATGAGATATTCTTATATCTAGTGTTTTTTCAATTTCAAGTATTTGACAAACCATTTCATAAGTTTCTAAATCTCTAACTTTTTTTAATCTGCCACTTTCACAAAAAGCACATCCCATATTACATCCTACTTGTGTAGAAACACATAAACTATTTCCATAGTCATGTAACATTAAAACCGCTTCTACATAATTATTATCTTGTAATTGAAATAAAAATTTATATACATCTTTACCTTGTTTATAAGTTACTATTTTAATACTATTAAACGAGAAGTCATTTTTCATTTTCATGATAGTATCATTTTTTATATTCTTCATTTGTTCAAAATCGGATACTCTTTTTTTATACAACCATTCAAAAGTTTGAATAGCTTTAAACTTTTTTTCACCAATTTCTAAAAAATAATCTTCTAAATTTTGTAAAGTGTAATTATAGATATTTTTCATATAATCACCTACTATTAATTATATCAAATAACATAAAAAAATAATAGTATTTACTATTATTTTAGTTTATATTTTTGGTTAAATTTATCTATTTGTGATAGTTTCTTTACTTTTGGTTTACTTTTTAGTAAAGCTTTATTTTTTACATATGGATACATAGTAACTATCTCTTTAGTATTAGGTAAAGTAATTACTTTTAATAAATCACTTATTTTATCTTCACAGTAACCAACATTTGGATAATTTAATATATAACAATCTACTAAATTAGAATCATGAAAAGTTTCATCATTTAAATGATCAAGTACTTCCTCATAAAGATTTTCTATATTAATATTGTCACTAAATATAGAATGATTTTCTTTAGTAGGATCTGGTTTCTGATGTAATTTTATATGTTCAATTGCACGATTTTTATCATAATTTATAATTTGTAATTCAACATATGACATACTATCATTAACTTCAATATTGTGATATTTTCTATCAGAAACATAAGTATGCATTTTTCTTATAATGCCGTCATATTTACCATAAATATTTAATGAATCCAATTCATTTAACATTTCTTCTAATTTATCTATCTCATTTAATTTTGCATATACACAACATTTTTTGAATAAAACGTCACGATATGCGGTATTATTTCTTTTTTCTACTTTATTAAAATATTCCAATGCCTTTAGCCATTGTTTATCAATTATTGCGATTTTTCCCATCATGTAATTTAAATCATCGTTAAGTGTATAATAAGGATTTTCTTTTAAAATATTAATATATTCTAAAGCTTTTTCTTTATTTCTTAATTTCATGTAACAATCTATTATTAGTATTACGCTTTCTCTATACAAAATTGTATTTTTTCTTAAAATATTTTCTTCCATTTCTATTGCCTTTTGAAAATTATCTTGTAAATATTCAACAACAGCTAATTGATGAGGTACTTTAATAGGAAATTTATTTCCTTTTTCTTTTATTCTACTAAAAACTATCTTTGCTTTTTCATAATTTCCTATAAGTAAAAAATATTTTCCATATAAATAATCTACATTATCTTGTTCTGAATTACCTTTTAATTGTTTTAAATATTCTACTGCCTCTTTTGCGTGACCTCTTCTGATTTTTAGATTTGCTAAGTCATACATGGCACTATACATATTTAATTCATTATCGTCTATTAATCCTAACAAATTTTCTTCCGCTTTTATATCTTCACCCATTGTTTCATATAAACGAGCTAACTCTAATTTAGCATGACACTTTTCTGGATGATTAGAAGCAAGTATTTGTTTTAAATTATTCTTTGCTTCATCATATTGTTTTAAAGCGCGATTTGTTTTTGCTAATTCATATAAAGCGTAATATTTATTTTCACTATTCTTTGTAATTATTTTAGTAAGTATTTCTTTAGCTTCTTCAAGTCTTTCAGTCGAAAAATATATTTTACCTAATTCAAGTAAAATATAACAATCTTCACCATATCTTTCTAAATAATACTCTATATTTTGTAATGTTTGTTTATACTTTGCTTCATTACGAAGTTTTTGTATTTCTTCTATCTTTTGTTTTTTATTTATTTTTAACTTACTGGCAACAAATCTTTTACCATATTTTCGTTCTCTCTTAGAAGTGCCATAATCCATGTTTTACCTTCTTTCTGATTTAAGAAGAGCATCTTTAGCTGCTAATTGTTCTGCATATTTTTTTGTGTGTGCAGTTCCTGTGCCATATATTATATCATCAATTTTAACAATTGCAACAAAAGTTTTATCATGAGCTGGTCCAGACTCATCAACTATTTCATATTTTAAACTTCTTTTATCAGTTTGAACATATTCTTGAAGTTGAGATTTATAATCTACTATAAAATCAAATGAATTATTCTTTACAAATGGTATAGCTGTATCATGAATAAATTTTTTAGCAGCTTCAATACCTTGATCTAAATATATTGCTCCTATAAAAGCTTCATATATATCGGCAACTATTGCTTTTCTATACATTCCACCGCTTTGAGCCTCACCTTTTCCTAAACGAAGATCTTCATTTAATTTAATATTTAATGAATATTGATATAATGCATCTTCACAAACATAATGAGATCTAAGTTTTGTCATTTCACCTTCAGCATAATTAAAATTTCTATATAAGTAATCACTCATAACAAATTCTAATATTGAATCACCTAAATATTCTAAGCGTTCATAACTCTCACAATTATTCTCATTAGCAAATGAAGTATGTGTAAGTGCTGTTTCATATAATTTAATATCATTTGGTTTTATATTTAATTTTTCTAATATTTCCATATTACCACCATATTAATTATATCAAAAAAATATATTATTTACAATTTATCAAATATTTAGTATAATAATTTTATGAATAAAGTAATGATCAAGATGATAAAAGTTTATCAATCTATTCCGTTTCAATCGCATGGATCTTGTAAATACGTTCCTAGTTGTTCTAATTATGCGATAGAAGCTTTAGAGACATATGGTTTTATCAAAGGAAGTTATTTGATGATTAAAAGAATATTAAGGTGCAACCCCTGGTCAAAAGGTGGATATGATCCAGTACCTAAGAAGGAGATTTTATGAAAAGATTAGTTTATATTGGTTTGGCTATTATGATGCTTTGTGGTGCATCAGGATGTTTAAAGATGGATGATATGGAAGGAATTAAGATTTATACAACTTCATACCCTATTGAATATATTACTACTGTTTTATATGGTGATCATAGTGAAATTAAAAGTATATATCCTGATGGAACAAATATAAAAACATATGAGCTTAATAATTTACAAATAAAAGAATATAGTAAAGCAGATATGTACGTTTTTAATGGTTTAAGTAATGCTGAAAATATTTATGTTTCTGAATTATTTAAAAACAATAAAAAATTAATGATTATTGATGCTAGTGGTAGTATTGAATACAATTATTCTGAAGAAGAATTATGGTTAGATCCATCAAACTTCTTAATGCTATCAAGAAATATTAAAAATGGTTTAATAGAATATATTCAAAGTAAGGTTATGAAAGAAGAAATCAATAAAAGATATGAAGATTTAAAAATAAAGATATCAAATGTTGATGCTAATATTAAAAACATTTATGAAAATGCAAGTCACAAAACAATAGTTACTGATAATGATACTTTAAAATATTTAGAAAAATATGGTTTTACAGTTATATCATTACAAGATAAGAATGGTGTTAGTGAGAAAAACTTAAATGATGCTTTAAAACTTATAAACAATGGAACTGTTAAATATATTTTCACATTAAATAATACTGAGGTTAATGAATCAGTTGCTAAACTTGTTAATACAACTAAAGTTGAATTACTTGAAATAAATGATTTAAGTAATATTACAGATAAACAAAGAACTGAAAAAGAAGATTACTTCTCTTTACTTAATGAAAATATTGAAATGTTAAAAAAGGAATTATATTAATAATTCCTTTTTTTATATATGACTTGATATTATATTTGTAAAATAATATAGATATACAACTACTATAATCAAAATTGTATAATCTATGTTTATATTATCTTTTTTATTATTTGAGATTACTAAATAAATTAAAGGTAAAAATGGTATAAAATATCTACCTTGTATTCCTATTATTTCTTTATAATTAACAGGTGTACAAGTAAATAATAAGCTTGTTGATATAAGTAAATAAGTAATAAGCATAATAACTAGGATAAATATTTTATCTTTTTTATCTAACCTATTCTCACCTTTTAATCCATTTATTATAAATAAAATAAATAAGACAAGTGGTACAAATGAAGCATCTTCTATCAAAGTACCATACCAAGAGTTTCTACCTCCAAATAAGTCACTTGTGTAATTTCCAACACTTATTATAAAAGTATGAAGTGTGATATTAATAAAATCTAATGGATTTTTTAAATAATAATTCAAATAATATTTAACATTAACTCCTTGACCATTTACTAAACTTATAGAAGCTAATGAATTCCATATAATTGTTATTAAAAACATACATAACAACATTAGAACTATTTTCTTTTTATCACCTTTTTTATTTAATGGTATTAATAGTAATAATAATGTTAATGGTAAATAAACTAATTTAGATAACGCTACAAATAGTCCGCTAACAAGTAGTATTAGATAATCTTTATTATCTATTTTTTCTTTTTCTTTACATACTTGTAAAATTTTTGAAATAAATAAAATAAATGTTGATATTAATATAGCGTCCGCACTAATTAAACTTATTTGTGAAATAGTACTAGGAAGTAGTCCTATTAAAAATATTATTTTCTTTCCAAATGGTATTATTCTAATAGCATAATATATTAGTAAAACAGATATAAGTAATTGTACTATTCTAACAACATATGGCCACAAAAACATATTATCTGTTATAAATCTGATAATTCTTAAAGCAATTGTTTGTGGTAAATATGAAGCTATAGAATATACACTAGTATACTGCATATCTACTAAATATGGCGTATTATTTTTCTTATTATTCAATCTTCCTTCAATTTGTTTATAACTATTAAAATTAGAATACATTAAATTAGAAGGAACTTCTATTTCAGGCCACTTTGTTTTAGATTTTGTAACCATGTGTCCATTTGATAATTCATAGATACGTGAAATATGACCAGTTTCATCTTGTCCTTGATAAAGTGGTGTTAAAAATAACATACTAAATCCTATTATAAGCGATAAGAATAAATACTTATTGTGTATTTTATTTATTCTAAACGATATCATCCCACCTATTCCAATTATCAGTAAACTTATAGTTATTATAATTTTAAACAAGGCATCATTATTGTTATTTTTATATGATGTATAATATATCAAACTATAATTTGATTTTTTATTATTGATTTTTAATTTATTAATAGGATCATTAGATTTAACTATATTAAATTTTAAGTTATTGTTTGGTCTAATACTATTTATATATAGATAGTATTTTTTATTTCTAGAGTTTTCAATTTTAGGAAAGGAAAACTCAATAAATCTTTCTCCATCGTAAAATATTTTTTCATATTTATATTTTGCAATAGTTTTTTTATTACTATCTTTTAAACAAACTTCAAGATTTAGTGTTAAATAACCATATTTATAATTATTTCCAATATCTTCTTTATCTAGAAATATATACACTTTATTTAAATTATTGTATTTAGAAGCTATTGTTTGAATTAATTTGTTATCTTCAACCACTAATTCTTGATCATCTTCATAATCAAAAACATTAGGATCTTGATATAAAATATTATTTCTATTTTTAGATGTAAACATGATATTTAAAACACATATTAAACATCCGAGAATAATAATTAAAACATATTTATTTTTCATTTTTTCTTCCTCTTTTATAATCAATCATTAATTTTAAATGACGATATCCATCTTTAAATGTGTGTAACTTTGAAGTTGTATTACATCTTGTATCTTTCTTAAAATTTATTGGTATTTCTTTTATTTTAAAATTATTTTGTGTGGCTTTTATTACCATTTCGCTTGCCAATTCCATACCATCACTTTCTAAATTAAGTTCTATTATTTTTTCTTTACTATATCCTCTAAGACCACAGTGAAAATCCTTTACTTTTATATTAAATAATTTTCTACCTATAAAAGATAATAATGGATTACCAATATATTTATGAGAAAAGCTCATAGCATTACGTTCCATATTTTTATTAAATCTATTCCCTATTACCATATCATAATCTTGTTTTAAATATTCTAAAAATGTAGGAGCATAATTAAAATCATAACTCATATCAGCATCAGCCATTACAATATATTTACCTAAAGCTTCTTTATTACCACGTCTTAAAGCAGCTCCATACCCTCTATTTTTTTCAACCACTACTCTAGCCCCTGCACGCTTTGCAAGAGAATTAGATTTATCTGTTGAATTATTATCAATTACTAAAACTTCACCTTTTATTTCGTTTTTACGTAAAACATCTAAAGAAGTTTTTACACATTCTTCTATACTATCTTCCTCATTATAGCAGGGTATTAAAATTGTTAGTTCCATAACTCACCTCTACTATATTAATTTTATCAAATTTTTGATTTTGAGGCAATAAAAAAAGCCAAATGGCTTTATTTACAAATGGCGGAGCAGGAGGGATTTGAACCCTCGCGCCAGTTACCCGACCTACACCCTTAGCAGGGGCGCCTCTTCAGCCTCTTGAGTACTGCTCCGAAACTACATTTATAATTTTACATTATATCTCTTTCGTTGTCAATAATCTTTTAGCTAATAATATTTTATCAGTTATTATAAAAACATCTTTATTTAAAAATTTTTTCATTTCTTTTTCACTGTTAATAGTCCATACCATTGTCTTTATAGGATATTTTTTATATATTTTATAATTAACAGAAATAAAATCAAAAATTTTATATTCTTTATTACTGTTAATAAGTTTAGATATTATTAAACCGCATTTATAATTAGTATGTTCTTTTAAATATTTTATTAAACCATAGTTAAAACTACATAACCAAATATTTAATTTTCTAAACTTATTTAATACTTTAATAGTTTTCTTTGATTCATTTTTCTTTTCATTTTTACTAGTTTTATATATTTTTATATTTTTAATATTTTTTTTATAATTATTATGAGTTTCTGGCTCACTATTAACTTTATTTTTATGCACACCAATACCAATATTTTTATCAAAACTAACATTAGCTATAGTTTCTACTACCCTATTATTTTTTTCTTTTTCAACAACTTTTTTTTCATAATGATTGATTATCTCATAATCATTTTTTATGTTATCTTTATTATTAGGTAGCTTAAACTCTTCTAATTTTTTTGTTTCAATATCTAACTTAGGTAATTCTAACTTTAATTTTTTTACATTAGTATTAATATTGGTAATCTCGGTTTTCACATTTTCTTTATGAACATCTGGATAATTACTATTAATCTCCAACCTTTTTAAATCTTTCTTAGTACTATTAATAATACCTTTAACATCACTTACAACCTTTTTATTTTCATTTACATTTGTTATTTCTTCTTCAGCAATACCCTTTTTCTTTATTGGTTCAATAATATAATAATCA
>CAMOVA010000022.1 GCA_946626905.1 uncultured Bacillota bacterium
CCGCCTTCGCCACTGGTGTTCCTTCTAATATCTACGCATTTAACCGCTACACTAGAAATTCCACTTGCCTCTACCACACTCAAGTCTACCAGTTTCTAAGACGAACCGAGGTTAAGCCTCGGGCTTTGATCTTAGACTTAATAAACCGCCTACACACGCTTTACGCCCAATAAATCCGGATAACGCTCGCCCCCTACGTATTACCGCGGCTGCTGGCACGTAGTTAGCCGGGGCTTTCTGGTAAAGTACCGTCAGCTTACTATCATTACCTATAGTAAGGTTTCTTTCTTTACAACAGAATTTTACAATCACTAGGACTGTCATCATTCACGCGGCATTGCTCGTTCAGGGTTTCCCCCATTGACGAATATTCCTAACTGCTGCCTCCCGTAGGAGTTTGGACCGTATCTCAGTTCCAATGTGGCCGATCAGCCTCTCAGCTCGGCTATGCATCGTTGCCTTGGTAAGCCATTACCCCACCAACAAGCTAATACACCGCAAGCTCATCTCAGAGTGAAGCCGAAGCTCCTTTTAGCATATCTAGTTATCTAAATATGAATTATTCGGTATTAGCATCCGTTTCCAGAAGTTATCCCAATCTCTGAGGTAGATTACCCACGTGTTACTCACCCGTCTGCCACTAGGTGGAAGATCCACGTCATTAATTTCCATCTTTGTGCAAGCACTCCAATTTCCATTAAATCAGTGGGCCACCTCGTTCGACTTGCATGTCTTAGGCATGCCGCCAGCGTTCATCCTGAGCCAGGATCAAACTCTCCAAAAAAAAATATCTTTTTTACTGAATTGTTTTCCTGACTTATTGAATTGACATTTTTGCTCAGTTTTCAAAGATCATTCATGCTTCTTTTTGCACGAAGCATTAATAATATATCAGATAATCTTTTCTAAGTCAACAGTTATTTTCAAAAAAAATATTTTTTTTGATAAATTAACAATTTTTCCCGAAAAGCACTACTAATATATCAAATTTGAAACACCAAGTCAATACTTTTTTTGACATTTTTTTACACTTTTTTTATTTTTACATTTTTTTACGTCAAAATACATATCAACTACTATAAATATATGCATATTTTACAAAAAAAGCACTAAAAATTGTGCTTTTCATTATACTGTTTTATTTGATCATACTTTTTGTGATATTCATTGTTCTTATCAGGATCAAAATATGGTGCTTTTTCATTATATAATTTTATTAAATCATCTAAACCATTTTTAATAGCTACATCCAGTTCATCAGAATACCCCATTATCTTTTTATGATATTTATATTCCATTCTATCTAATATCTTATATTCACCTGTTGGAAATATTCTTAAATCTAAATCATAATCAATATACTTTATTGTATCTTCTTCTATTATATAAGGAGAAGCAATATTACAATAATAATATATTCCATCTGGTTTTAACTGTGAAATAATATTAAACCATTCATTTTTAAAAAAATACATAATTGCAGGTTCTTTAGTTCTCCATGTAACACCTTCAGATCTAGTAACTAATGTTTTATTATTACCACAAACAATATAATCTTTAGTAACGTCAAGTATTATAGCTTCTTGCCAACATCTATGAACATTACCATTATGTTTATAACATTGAATTTGAAACTTATCTCCTATACAAATTTTTTTCATATTAATACCTCTTCTGTTAGTATTATATATTATTTTTAAGAAAAAGAAAAGAAGAAGATTTACTTCTTCGATATTTCTTCAATAGCTTTTTGTAATTGGTTGTCATTTTTATCACTAGGATCTTTTTTATATTCATCAGATAATTTTACATCAAAATCAGTAGCAACACCTTTTTTATTAATTGAGTTTCCTTTTGGTGTTAACCATCTTTTGGTTGTTATTTTAAATTCTGTTTCTTTTGATAAGTTACTCATCTCTTGAACTGTTCCCTTACCATAACTATTTTCTCCTACTACTATTGCACCATATTCTTCTTTTAGTGCTGCACTAAGCATTTCAGAAGCAGAAGCAGAATTCTTATTTTGAAGAACTGCTATTTTATATTTTTTAGTTTCTTTTCCATTAGAATAGAATTTTTCTATTTTACCTTTTGTATCAGTTTGATAAATTATGTGTTTTGAATCTAAGAACATAGATATAATTTTAGTAGCAGTTGTTAAGTGACCTCCTGAGTTATCTCTTACATCAATGATTAAGCTATCTATTTTTTTGCTTTCTAATTTTTTTAATTCTTTTTCAAATTGTTCTGCTGTTGAATTAGAAAATATACTTATATATATGTATCCTATTTTCTTATTATTTTTTTCAAATGTTTTAGATACAACAGAATCTATTGTTACATTTGATTTATTTATAGTAAATTCTTTTTCTTTTTTATCTCTTAAAACTGTTATTGTAATTTGATTTGAACTTTCTTTTCTTATATATTTAGCAAGTTCTGAAGTTGATTTATATGTTTTACCATTTACTTTTTTGATAATATCCCCTGCTTTTAAACCTGCTTTAGCAGCTGGAGAATTTTTAAATGTATTATAGATAACTATATTTCCATCTTTATCATTTACTATTTCAATTCCAACTCCATGATATGCACCTTCTAATTCAATATCGAAGTTATCAGCATCTTCACCTTTTAGAACATATGAATAGTCATCACCTAATGATTCTAACATTCCATTAATAGCTCCTGTTGCTAATTTATCTTTATCAACATCTTCATAATAATTATCTATTATATAGTCATAATATTTTATTATTTTTTTTGTATATTTATTTGATTTAACTTTCGTCTTATTAGATAAATGATCTGTAATAAAACATCCTAAGCTAAAACTAACTATTACTGTTATTATTGTTATTATTACTACTTCTAATGTAGAAAATGAATTCTTGTTTTCAACCTCTTTTATTTCTGTCATAGTATCACCTATTTAATATTATCACATTCTAATTTTATTTACAATCGTTATTTTGTTTTATGATATTTTTTAGCACTCTCTATAAATGATTCAAATATTTTCTTTGTATTATCATCATTAAGAGATTCTGGATGCCATTGAAGACCTAAATGATAATCTAAATTTTTATCTTCTATTCCTTCTATAATTCCATCTGGCGATAAAGCACTAATGGTAAAATTAGAAGCTTCATCTATATGATAATTATGTCTTGAATTTACTAATATTTCTTCTTTCTTTAATATATTATAAAGTAAAGTATCTTTAAGTATTTTAAGACTATGAACATATTCTTGTTTAGATTTATGATTTATACTACTTTTATTTCTTATGATTTTATCCTCATTCATTAACTGCATCCCAGCACATATGCCTAGATATGGCATATTAAGTTCTTTCGCACATTCATAAATATATTTTTCGTATCTATATATTTTATAGGCACCTGGTTTAATAATACCATCGCATATTTTAAGCACTTCTTTTAAGTTATTCTTTTCTTCATATGTTAGTATTTCTTTTTCATCTATATTATTATTCTTACTCATTGAGGATATTCCAATTGGTAGTCCTCCATATTTAACTATCTGTGACATTATTTCAGTTGGTGCTTGATATGCTTTTTCGTTATCAATATCTAAATAAGGAAGCAAAACAACTCCTATTATTGGTTTCATATAATCCCTCCTATTTAAGTTTATGTAATAATAAAAAAAAGATTAAAAAATTAATCTTCGCTTAATTCTTTAATCTTATTTAGTATCTCATCTTTATCATTATAATGATTTACAATTTTACCATCTTTTAATTTTAGTAATAATGTTCCTTTTGTTTTAAAGTTATCTTCATCATAATTATATTCATCACTTATATATTTTTTATTAAATCCACTTGTTAAATCAACTGTGTATAATGTATGATTTTCTCTAACTTGATTAATATAACTATCAAATGCTACTTTATAAGGTTCATCTTTTTCTAATAGTAAAGCATAATAAGTTCCTTCTTTATTAAACATATCACCTATTATTATTTCTTTATATTGTATCTCAGTATTATTTAAATCATTTTTAAATATATTATCATTATTCTTTTTAGTAAACATTGATGTTAATAAATAGAATACTAAGAATATTGCTGATATAACTACTACAAGTATAATAAGGTTTCTATAGTCTTTATTTTCAATACTACCATTGTTGTTTATTATATTTACTTTTTGTTTTTTCAATTTAATCACCTAATTCATTATAACATAATAATTTAAAAATAGATACTTTTTGTATCTATTTTGAAACTGGTATTGATGATATAGAATTAACTACTTGTAACATTTCCTTTTCACTCATATCTTTACTAGTCGCATAATATTCTACTCCATTACTAATCCATTTTATTTCTTTTTCATTAAATACACCTATTGTATCTAACAATAGTTCTGGATCACCATCTACATTTATTGTTTCAAATTCTTTACTTACTTTAACAGGTTGTTCTATTAATGTGAAAGATTTATCACCAAGAAAGTTTAATATTACTCTATCATTTATTTTATCTTCTGTTGACAAGTGTGTATTATTTGGTAAGTACATTGGATATGTTACTTCATTTATTTCTTTTGATGTCTGCATTGTTTTAGCACTTCCAAGATTTTTATTTAATTTAAAATAATCTTTAGAAAATTTAGGACTAAAATCTATATTATCAAAAGTCATTTTTAATTTAACTGTTTTATCTTTATCTATAACTTCTACTTTCTTTACCATTCCTGATTTTAAATATATTTTTTCTTTATCAAAATTTTTATTATTTAAATAATTTGGTTTTATTTCTACAATTGTATAACCATCTTTTGTTTTTATCTTTTTCTTTTTATCATTTTTTATATCATTTACTAGATTTTGAAGCAAATAACTTTGTGAATTATTATATGGCCAATCACTTTGAAATTTAAAACTTTTATGTAATGAAGGTGTTATAACATATACTGAGGTTTTATTTCTTAAAATTATTTGTTGATGATCATTTACTTTATTTATCATATCTACTTTATATTGATTTTTATATTTGTATGATACTTTTACTTTATATTTATATGTGTTTTCATTATTAACTATTTCCAAATTACCCGTTAGATAATACTGCTTACTTTTATTTACTTTATTTATAAACTTATTTGTGTCTCCTCCTTTATTAAAACATCCTGTTATAAGAAAAGGTATTAATAGTAAATATAATATTTTCTTTTTCATTTTTTCACCCCTATTAGTTTTTCAATTAATTATATGGGATGTTTTTAATTATTATGAATATTTTATTTTTTTTAGTGCACTATATTAATAGGAAAGGAGCAATTTATGGAAAGTTTACAAAAAGTTGCTTTGGTTTTTACTATAATTGGAGCAATTGTATGGGGAATAATTGGAATATTTGATTTTAATATTGTTAATTATCTATTCGTAGAAACGCTAAATATGGAAATCTTAGCCAAATTAATCTATATAATTGTTGGTATATGCGGTATTATCAACATAGGAATTTTATTTAATCATATTGAAGATACTAGAGAATAATCGAAAGATTATTTTTTTCTTTGCATAATTATTGTCCTATTTTTTATATAGTTTATATCTTCCATCATTTCGTTAAACATTAAATTGATATTTATATGGTTATCTTTCATTTATCTCACCCAAATCAAAGATAACATAACTATTTATTTATTTCATTCGTTTCGACAAAACTAGATATATTTAGAAGTTTCATTTTTTTAATAATTTGTATAGTAAAAAATATTTTTTTATTGTATAATATTTAAAGGTGATTGTAATGAATTATCCTAATAAAATAAATAAAGGTAATAATAGCGTGTATTACGGTAATAGAGGTATGACATTAGAAAACGATATAAATGAAACTAATAAATACTATCTAGTAAATAATATAGCTATCATTCATAAAAAGCCAACACCTATTACTATTGCGAAAGTAGATTATCCGTCAAGGAAAGAAGCAGTTATAAAAGAAGCTTATTTTAAAACTCCTTCTACTACTGATTACAATGGTATATATAAAGGAAAATATATTGATTTTGAAGCAAAAGAAACAAAAGCAAGTTCTTTCCCGCTTTCTAATATTCATAAACATCAAATAGAACATTTGAAAAAAGTATTGGAACATGGAGGAATTAGTTTTTTGATTATAAGATTTACTTTAAAAGGAGATACTTATTTATTGCCTACTAAAAAATTATTAGATTTTATAGAAAGTAATAAAAGACAATCAATTCCTTATGAATATTTTAAAAAAGAAGGATTTATAATTAAGGATAATTATAATCCAAGAATTGATTATTTAAGTATCATTGAAGGAGAGATAGAATGAAAAAGGATGTAAAAAAATTTATAGAAAGTAATAAAGATAATGTTATCATTGGTGTTATAAGTTTAATTGTATTTATAATAGGATGCTTATCAGTTAACCCTGTAATTGCTTTTTTAATAATAATACTATTAGATAGTGCATTATTTGTTCCTAATCTACTTAAAACCAGAAAAACAGCAGAAAAAGGAAGACATACTGCTTTAAGTAGAAAGAAACATTATACTAAAACAACTAAAGTTAAAGATAAGCCTAAAACTAAAAAGCCAACTAATAAGAAAAAGAAAATATTAAAGATGCTTATTCGTATATTCTTGAGTTGTTGTATATTATTTATCGTTCTTGGTTGTATAGCTTGGGCTATCATAGTAGTAAAAGCTCCTAAGTTTGATCCTAAAGAATTATATCACCAAGAAGCTACTACTTTATATGATAAAGATGGTGAAGCATTCGCAACACTAGGTTCTGAAAACAGAGAAATCATTAGTTATGATGATCTTCCAGAAGTATTAATAAATGCTATTATAGCTACTGAAGATTCTCGTTTCTATCAACATAATGGTTTTGACTTACCTAGATTTACAAAAGCTACATTACAAACTATGTTAGGTTCTAGTAGTGCTGGTGGTGCTTCAACATTAACAATGCAATTAGTTAAAAACCACTACACTTCTACAGAAAGAAGTATAACAAGAAAGTTTACTGATATTTATATCGCAACAAATAAAATTGAAAAGAAATATACTAAAGAAGAAATACTTGAATTTTATGTTAATGCTCCTTATTTAGGAGGAAGCTCTTATGGTGTAGAACAAGCTTGTAAAACATATTTTGGTAAATCAGCAAAAGATATTAACTTAGCTGAAGCTGCTATGATTGCTGGTTTATTCCAATCACCAGGTAGTGATGACCCTACTCGTTATCCTGAAAGAGCTGAACAAAGAAGACAAATTGTTTTAAAATTAATGAAAAAACATGGTTATATTAATGAAGAAGAATATAAAGCAGCAAGTAAAATAACTATTAAACAATTACTTGTTGATAAAGATGAAGATTCTGAAGGTGTTAATGAATATCAAGGATTCGTTGATACTGTTATTGAAGAAATGCAAAAAGATGGATTAGATCCTTACAGCAATTCATTTGAAGTTTATACTACAATGGATCGTAAAAGACAAGACTATATAAACGATATAATGAATGGTAAAAAATGGGATTGGAAAGATAAAAAAGTTACTGCTGGTATAGCTGTTATAGATGTTAAAAATGGTGAATTAGTTGCTGTTGGTGCTGGTAGAGATAAATCAAATGCTAGAACTTTTAATACAGCTACTCAATTAAAAAATCAAATCGGATCTACTGCTAAACCATTATATGATTATTCTGTAGGTATCGAATATGAAAACTGGTCAACATATGAACCTATGACTGATGAAAACATTTCATACTCAGATGGTACTGAGTTAAACAACTGGGATGGTTCATATATGGGATTCTTAACTTTAAGAAATGCATTAGCTCAATCAAGAAATACATCTGCTGTTAAAGCATTTAAAAAGAATAATAATGAAAATATTAGAAAATCTGTTACTGCTATGGGATTACATCCAGAAGAAACAGTTCACCAAGCACATGCGATTGGTGGTTATACAGGAGAATACCCAGTTGCTACAGCTGCTGCTTATGCAACATTCGCAAATGGTGGTGTTTGGAATTCTCCACATAGTTATACAAAAATAATCAATAAAAATACTGATGAAGAAATTAAAAAAGAAGTTAAAACAAATAAAGTATTTAGTCCTCAAACAGCTTATATAATGACTGACTTACTTCAATCTTCTGCTAAAGTTGGTTTAGGTGGTTATTCAAATATTAATGGTTGTGTATATGGAGCTAAAACTGGTACTTCTAACTTCGATACTAAAACATTAAAAGCAAGAGGAATGCCAAGTAGTTCAATTAATGACTACTGGGTATCAGGAATTTCTCCAGACTATGCTGTATCAGTATGGTATGGATATGAAAAACCTAATAAAAAATATCATAACTCATTTGGTACAACTTATCATGAAAGACTTTTCCAATTAGTTGGTAAAGGTATATTCAAAAAAGGAAGTTCATTTAAAAACCCAGGTGGTGTTAAAAAAGTAACTGTTGAAAGTGAAACTTATCCTGCTAAACTTCCAAGTGCTTATACACCAGGTCATTTAAAAGTAACTGAGTTATTTAAAGCTGGTACTGAACCAACTGAAACTTCTGATAGATTCGCACAATTAAGTGATGTTAAAAACTTAAGAAGCTCTCTTTCAGGTAATGAATTAACATTAAGTTGGGAAGGAATATCAACACCTAGTGCATTAGATAGTTCTAAGATTGCTAAATTAGCTAAGGACTTATTTGAAACTGGTGGATTCCAAAAAAGCTTTATTGGTAAAAGAAATAGTTATAATAATAAAAATATAGGTACTGTTGTTTATAGAATTTATGGTAAAAATAGTGATGGTAGTCTTACAGAAATAAATTCAACTTCTGATACTTCTATTACATTTACTATAAATACTTCTTCACCTACTACATATGTTGTTAAAACTTCATATTCTATATTTAAAGCTAATATGGCTAACGGAGTTTCTACAACTATTAGTCTTGATGGAGTAACTGATATATTACATCTAGAATTAATCGGTGATAGCTCAATTACTACTCCTAAAGGTACTTATGAAGAAGATGGAATAAGAATTCTAAAAAATGGTACTGAAGTAAAAGAAAGTTATACGACAAAATATACTAATAATAATGGTACTCCTACTACTAAAGAAGGTATGAATTCTACACCTGGTTCTTATACAGTAATTTACTCTTATGGTGGTAAGGATGTTACTAGAAGTGTAGTAATACAATAAAAAAGAATTTCAATTGAAATTCTTTTTTTTCTCTTTACAAATATCTACCAATTTACAATTCTTACAATCTGGTTTTGTAGCCTTACAATAATATCTACCAAAAAGTAATAATTGATGATGAATTCTTCTAGCATTATATTCTTTAAATTTTTTTGTTAATTTCTTCTCTACTTCTAAAACAGAATCTGATTTACCAGCAAGTCCTAAACGATAACTTACTCTTTTAACGTGAGTATCTACTGCGATATACTGTTCATTAAACAATTCAGAAAGAACTACATTTGTTGTCTTTCTACCTATACCAGGTAATGATTCTAAATACGTTCTATCATTAGGAACAGTTCCATCACAATCATTATATAGTCTATTTGCTATTTGAATGACGTTTATAGCCTTTTTATTATATGTTCCAATACTTCTTATTATGTTTATAATATCGTCTATTTTAGCATCTTTTAACTCTTCTATAGAAGGATATATTTTAAATAATTTTTCTGTAACAACATTTACTTGTTTATCTGTTGTTCTAGCACTTAACATTACTGCTATTAATAATTCATAATCCTTATTATAATTTAATTCACATTTAGGATCTGTTATTATTTCATCTAAATAGTTTAATATTTTATTCATCATTTAACCAATCATAATCAAATAATTGTTCTTTATTTTCTTTTTCTTTTTTAAATTTTTTCTTATCATTTAATATATCTTCTTTAGTTTTAATACCTTTTTTATTCCAATCGTATAGTATTTTATCAATATACTTTAAATTAGATACACCATTAAATACAGCTTCTTTTAAGGCATAAAGAATTATTTCTTCACTATTATTCTCTAACCATCCACTAATTAACTCATATTCTATTGGAGATAATGTTCTTCCAAATTCTTTCTCAAAATTATCATATATATTTGATTTGTTTTCTTCTTGTTTTTCATCTTCATTAATTATTAAAAAAGCCATCTTCTTATAATAATTTGTTAAATCTACTATTTCTTCTATTATTCCATTTTTCTTACTTGTATTAATTGATATTAAATCAGCATTATTTAAGTTTTCTATTGCTTCTAATACATTAGGAAGATCTATATTTAAATCTTCACTTATCTTTTGTGGATTAAATACTTCATCTTTTGAATTTATTAGCCATATTAATACTACTAAATCTTTTTCTTTTATTTTTAATTTATTATAATTAGCTAATAATACTTTTGAAACCACAAAATTATCTTGTAGTATATTAATAACTTTATTCATCATTATTATCACTCATTTCATTAATGTTTATTATATCATTATTTAAGTATTTATCGATTATTTTTTTATCAATTCTTTTAATTTCTTTACTTATTTTAGCTTTACTTAATTTTGAAACTAAATAACTATATTCTTTAATCCCTTCTTCTAATTGAGGATCTAATTCAAATTTCAATTCACTAACAAAACGAAGCGCTCTTAAAATACGTAATGGGTCATCTTTTAATCTATCAATACTACCAATAAGTGTGATAACTTTATTATCTATATCTGATCTGGCATTCATTAAATCTATATATTTACCATCTTTATCAATGCATAAAGTATTCATAATAAAATCTCTTCTAAACAAATCATCTTTAAGTTCAGATAAAAATTTAACATCCATATCATTTCTATTTTTCTTATATTTTTCTTGTCTAAATGTAGTTATTTGATATTTATAACCTTCTTCAGTAACTATTACATTGCCATAGTTTTTATATCTAGTATCTACATCTTTAAATATCTTAACTAAATCATCAACTTTAGCATTAGTACATATATCTATATCATTAGATTTTCTTTTCATATACTTATCTCTAGAATATCCACCAACTATATAAGCTTGAAATCCTTTTTCATCTATTTTTTTTAAAATTGAAAGAGCTACTTCATACATATTATCACCACTTATATAATAACAAAAAAAATCTAAAAAAAAAAGTTATTTAACTAAATAAATAACTTTTATTACTTATTATTTTTTTCATAATTCCATGCATCTTTACACATATCTTCAATTGTCTTAGTTGTTTTAAATCCTAGTTCTTTTAAAGCTTTAGTAGGATCAGAATAACACTCAGCAATATCCCCTGCTCTTCTAGGTGCGAATTTATAATTTACTTTTATACCATTAGCACTTTCAAAAGCATTTACGATATCTAATACACTATATCCTACACCTGTACCTAAATTATAGATAAATAATCCATTATCTTTTTCTATTTTTTCTAGGGCTTTAATGTGTCCGATTGCTAAATCAACTACATGAATATAATCTCTTACACCAGTACCATCTTTTGTATCATAATCATTTCCAAATACTGATAAACATTCTAATTTACCACTTGCTACTTTAGAAATATATGGCATTAAATTAGCTGGTATTCCATTAGGTTCTTCACCTATTAATCCTGATTCATGTGCTCCTATTGGGTTAAAGTATCTTAATATTACTATATTCCAATTATTATCTGATTTATATAGATCTTTTAATATTTGTTCTACGAATAGTTTAGATGTACCATATGGATTAGTAGTACCACCTGTTTTAGCTTCTTCATTTATTGGAACTTCTTCTGGTGTTCCATAAACAGTTGCACTTGATGAAAAAATAAGATTCTTGCAATTATATTCTTTCATAACTTGTAATAAATTTAAAACAGTTGATACATTGTTTTGATAGTATTCTACAGGTTTTTGTACTGATTCTCCAACTGCTTTATAAGCTGCGAAATCTATAACTGCATCTATATCATTTTCTTCAAATATTCTTCTAACCAAGTCTTTATCAATCATATCTCCTTGATAAAACTTAATACTTTTACCAGTTATTTGTTTTATTTTATCTACTACTTCTATTTTACTATTAGATAAGTTATCTAAAGCAACAACTTCATAATCTTTATTTAATAATTCTACACATGTATGTGATCCTATATAACCAATTCCACCTGTTACTAATATTTT
>CAMOVA010000023.1 GCA_946626905.1 uncultured Bacillota bacterium
TTAAAATATGTTTTTTGATTGACAATTAATATGATTATTATATAATTATTATAGGAGGGTTTTGTATGAGATATGATGTTAGAATAAATTTTGAAAAAGATAATAATAATAATGTTCAATTTGCAGATTATTATTTTAGAGGTCATGAAAATTTTCTTGCTTTTAATGCTAAAAATATGGATGATTTTTGTGCCTTAGTTAAAGATAAAGATAAAGTAAAAAAAGTAGTAGAACAATATTATGAATATGTTTATGGTGATGATAATTATGATCATTCTAAATATTTGGAAGAACTATTGAATAAAATGAATGAAGCATTAGAAAATGCAACAACAGTAACTATAAATGAAAATGTTGATGTTCTAGAGTTAATGGAAAAATTTCCTGTTTTAACTACTAAAAAAGTTATAATACAATTATCTGAAAATATTATAATAGAGAAATTAGTAAATAAATATAGCGTTTATAGTGATAATATTTATGTTCAATTAAGAGGTGAAGATAAATTGATTTCACTTTCAGAATTGTATGATATTTTTATTAATTCAAAAAAGGTAACTAATGAAATAAATAATTTAGAATTATCTCCCATTGAAAAAGTAGTTTATGCATATGATGTAGTTAGAACTAATGAATATAAAAATATAGATTTAGCAAAAGTTTTTGAAATGTATTTAAGAAATTTTAATATTAAATATTTAAGTGTTAAATTATTAGGTAAAGAGGGTTTTCACTACAGAACTCGTGCTTATATAAAAGATGATAAATATGCGATAGATGGAATTTATGATTTTGATCCAACATTCGATAGTAAAAAAAGTGATTATTTATTAACTTACCATTATTTTGGAAAAGTAATAGATAGAATGCAACGTATGGATACTATTGATGAATCAGTAAAGCATTTAAATTTAAAAGAGATTTTTAATTTTGAAGTGGTTGAAACTTATGATCAAATTAAAAAGGAAGTAATGGCTTTGTTAAACTGTGAATCATATTTTGAGCTTATAAAAAGATATAAAATGTATTTAGAAAATTTAAATTCACTAATAGATAATGAAGTTATTTTTGATGAAAACTTTATTGATTGTTTAAATAGTGATATAACAGAAGATGATATTGAAAGATTAAAAACTAAGATTTATACTATATTTAATAAATGTGAAGATCCGATATGTGATGAAGTTTTTAGTAAAATATTAATTAATACTAGAGAATTAGATTATTATAAAAAATTTGGAGCAAAGTATAATAATATTAATACAATATTATTAAATTCAAAATTTATAAATTATTACAGTTATCATCATAAACATTATGATGAACAAACTGAAAAAATAAAAAAGAAGGATAAATAATTATCCTAGTGAAACATCTAAAATCATCATAATAGAAAAACCAATTAAAGTGAATAAGGCCATAAGGTCTTTTCTTTTATTTGTTTGACTTTCTGGAATAAGTTCTTCAACAACAACATAAATCATAGCTCCTGCAGCAAAGGCTAATAAAAATGGAAGTAAATATCTAACTTTTAAAACTAGTATAGCACCAATAACTCCTGATATAGGTTCTACTATGCCACTTAAACTTCCAATTATAAATGATTTTGTTCTTGTCATTCCTTCACGTCTTAATGGAACTGATACAGCTGTACCTTCTGGAAAGTTTTGAAGTCCTATTCCTAAGGCAAGCAAGCAAGTTGCTCCAAGTGTTACTCCATCTAAGCCATATTTTAATGATCCGAAAGCTACACCTACAGCTAATCCTTCTGGTATATTGTGTAAAGTTATAGATAAAATTAACAATAAACATCTTTTGTTTTTAAAACTGTTAGGTGATACTTTTTTATTAAAAATTGTATAAAGTTTATCTCCTATAAATAGAAGAACACCACCTGTAAAAAAGCCAACAAAAGCTATTAACCATGGTATCATGTTTAAGGATTCAGCCATTGAAATAGATGGGTTTAATAATGACCAAAAAGATGCAGCAATCATTACGCCGGCAGCAAATCCTAACATTGCGTCCATAACACTTTTATTTATTTTTTTAAAGAAAAATACAATACCAGCACCACACATGGTTACCCCCCATGTAAATAGTGTGGCAATTAAAGCTTGAATTGTGTGGTTCAAATTACTAAAGTAATAAATCATAAAATCAACCCCTATAATAGAGTATGAAAATTGAATGCTAAAGAATGGGCGTTTGACAAATAGTTAATATATTGTATAATAAAACGAAATGGAGGGAAACGTATGGTAAATTATAAATTGATACAAGGGAAAATGAATGATAATATAGAGTTTAATAGAGTACCTGGATTTGAAGATTTACGCAACAATAAACTAACAGATATTATAAAATTTACAGGGAATTTTGAATCTTATTCCTCATTAAAAGATTGTTTACGAGCATATTATTTGTTAAAAAATGAAGGCAAGATTACAATAGCATATGCTTATAAAGGGGTAATTAAAAATATTAGTATTCCGTTTAAGGATGATATAAAATTTTTAGACTACAATAATATTTGTGTATTTTTAAAGAATAATATTAAAAACATTGATTTTTTACAAAAGATATATAATAACGAAAAGAAATACTATGATACTAATATGAATCACTTACCATATAATATTAATGAATTTAGTAGATATATGCATTTATTAAATAAATATCCTGATAATGTGACTTTGGATATTGAAGAAGCCTTTTTTGATTATTTAACAAGAATTGTTTTATGTAGAATATCCTCTAAAAATATTAAAACAGGAAAGTATGATATTAGTTTTTCTAAAACAAGACAATATGGAATGTATTTATCTAATTTATCAAAACAAATATCAAATTTAGATTTTAGTGATATGAATTATAAAAACCAAATAATTGACTATATAGATGAACACAAAAACATAGTGTTGAAATCTAAAACTTTACAAAAAACAAAGAAAAAAAATCAAGTGGATGGCCAAATTAGTTTATTTGATTTATAAATCACATTTTGTGATTTTTTTTTGACAAAATGTTTACGTTTTTTAAAAAATATGATATCATTAAGTTGGTGATACAATGATAATGATCGAAGATGTCTATAAGGCTATTGATAGTAATAGTAATATAGATAGTGAAGTTAAAACAAATATTAAAGAGTTAATAACTATTTTTAATACTGCTTTTCCTAACATAGATTTATCAAATTTCGCTAAAAGAGTTAAAGATTTAAAAATAGAAAAATCAAACAGGTTTGTAAATAAAAGAGTTGTTAAATATAATTTTAGTACTAATGTCTTAGAATTTAATATAACTGAAATAGAAAAAGGTTATGATATGAAACATATATTAATGCATGGATTATTAAATGTTATAAGTTCTAATGATGTTCAATCTGGATTTAATTATAATGATAAGTTTAAAGCATTAAATGCTGGATACACTGAAATTTTAACTAATAATTTAGTTGGAAATGATGGTGAATTGTCATATCTGGATGAAGAAGTAATATCAACAAATTTAATTGCTTCTATAATAGGTGATGATGTGTTATTTGATTCTTATTTCAAAAATGATACAAATAAATTAGTCGCAGCTTTAGTTAATGAAGGAGTTGAAGGATAATGAAATATATAGAAATGATGAATTATAATTTTGAAAATATAGATAATAAGCTTCCTGTTCATACTGAACTTGGTAAAAAAATAATTGAATTAAACAAAGTTAATGATATGAATAAAGCTTGGTTAAGTTGTAGTGATGAAGTAGGTGCACGTGCTATCGCAGATTCATTCACAACTTATAAACAAGATTATGAAGAAAGTAAGCGTATGGCAATATAATACGCTTTTTATGTAGGAGGATATTTTATGTTAAATATACAAAGTGATTCTAGAAAAATAAAAAAAGGTGATATATTTGTAGCTTTAAAATGTGAAGTTAATGATGGACATGATTATATAGAAAAAGCTATAGAAAATGGAGCTTCTAAAGTAGTCGCAGAACGTGGTAATTATTCTGTTGATACATTAATTGTTCCAGATACAAGAGAATATATATGTGATTATTTAGAAACTAACTATAATAAATATTTAGATGAAATGACTATTATAGGTATAACAGGTACAAATGGTAAAACAACTAGTGCTTATTTGATATATCAAACTTTAAATAAATTAGGAGTAAAAACAGCATATATTGGAACTATAGGTTTTTACATGGATGGTAAAGTTAAAAGTTTACCTAATACTAGCGTTGATATTTGTGATACTTATGATTTACTTATGACTGCTTATGATAATGATTATAAATGTGTAGTGTTGGAAGTTAGTTCACATGCATTAGCTAATAATAGACTTAAGACTGTTAAATTTGATTATGCTGTATTTACTAATCTAACTCAAGATCATTTAGATTTTCATAAGAATATGGAAAACTATGCTCAAGCTAAACAAAAATTATTTAGTATGTTAAAGGATAACGCAAAATGTATCATTAATAATGACGATTCGTATAAAGATAAATTTTTATTCAAGGAAAATAATAATATAACTTTTGGAGAAACTGGTGAATATGGTTTTAAAAATTATGATTCAGATATATCTGGTTTATCATTTGATTTAGTACTAAATAATAAAGAATATAAGATTAAATCTAAATTAATGGGTAGATATAATGTTTATAACTTACTCGTTATGATTGCAGTAGTTAATAATATGAATTTTAGTATTGAAAAAATAATAGATGTTATTCCAACTCTTAGTGCGCCAAGTGGTAGAATAGAAACAGTTGATTATAATAATAATAAAATAATAATTGATTATGCACATACACCCGATGCGATTGAAAAAATATTAAATGCAGTAGATACAAAAGGTGATAAGTATGTTGTATTTGGATGTACTGGTGATAGGGATAGATTAAAAAGACCTATTATGGGTAAACTAGTATCTGAAATGTGTAAATATTTTATAATTACTGATGATGATCCACATAATGAGGATGAAATGCAAATAGTAAATGATATATTAGAAGGTAACACATTTACTAATTATGAGGTATGCTTAGATAGAAAAGAAGCTATAAAAAAAGGTATTAGTTTACTAAAAAGTAATGATATATTATTTATATTAGGTAAGGGACATGAAGAATATATTATTAAAGGTAAAGAAAGAATACCTCACAATGACAAAGAAGAAGTATTAAAAATTATTGGTGAAAACTAATAATTTTTTTGTTAATACAGTGTAAAATAATGATAATTATGGATAAAATAATAATAATATATGATACAATTATTATGATAATAGGAGGTACTTATGAAAAAATATTTAGGATTAGTAGCAATGTTAATAACTTTTGTTGTTGGAATAGGTAGAGTTTCTGCTTCTCAAACAACATTATTTGAAGATATAGGACATTATGGGTTTGCAACTGCAGGTAATAATAATGCATATAAAGGTGATTCGTATGGTGATAGAAATACTATAAGATGGATAACAGCGGCAGATTCTAATCAAGCAATTGCTTCTACATCATGGTATAGAAATATTAAAAACAGATACAATATTACAAATATTTCAGGTAGTAAGTTAGATACATCTAAATCAAAAATTAAAAAAATCTATTTAGGATATTATGCGTATAAATCTACTTGTGGAGTTATTAAAAATGCTGATGGTACAATATCATACAAAGGTAATTGGCAAGATGGTTCATGTGATTTCACTGGTAAAATTTTACTTATAAAACCGGATGGAACTTCTGTAGAACTTTCTCCAAAAGCAAATGCATTTAGAGGATTTATAGATATTACTAATTATGTAAATACAGATAAAGCGGATGGGTGGTATTATGTTTCGTTCTTAGATGCTGGTTTAGCTCCTCAAACTGTATGGGGAATAACTGCTGTATATGAAAATGATAGTATGCCATATAGTTATGTAAAATTGATTCATGCAGATACAACATTAACAAATGGTCAAGAAGAACAATTTGATTTTAATAGTAAGTTTAATTTAAAAGACAACTTTCAATTGTCTGGAATGATTTTAGCAGGTGGAGCATCTGCATGGGCATTAGGTGATGATGTAACTAGCGATAAAGCTTATGCTGTTTTATCAGATGGTACAACAAAACAATTAAATGAGACAACTTATAAAGGTAAAAAAATATTTGAAGGAAGAAGTTCAATAGATTTTATTAATGATACCTTTGATACAGTGAGAAATCATAATATCGATGGTGGAGAACTTGATATCTTTAACGAAACATTATCAAGTGACTTCTTCAGTGGTAAAGAAATGGTTGGTTATAAATTTGTTAAAACAGGCTCAAATACTATTTTCCCTGGATTATTAGGATTAACTCAAGAGATTGAAACACCAGAAATTAATATAACTACAAAAATAGAAAAAGATAATGATACATTAGAAACTAATGATAAAGTAACGGTTAAAACAACTGTAACTAATAATAAAAATGTATGTGTTAAATCTTATAATAATATTATAACTACAAGTGTTGATAAATCGTTATCTGGTATTAAAAATGTTAAAGTTTATATAAATGGTCAAGAACAAAAATTAGGTTATTCTTATGATGAAGAAAATGGTATTATTACTATTAAAGAAATAGAAACTTTAAATTGTACAGATGTTGTAATAGTTAGTTATGATGCTGTTATTAATGAGAATATTAAAGAAAATAATAAATTAAATACAAATGCTACTATTAGTTATTCAATCATTAATTTAACTAAATTAAGTGGAGAAGAACTTACTAGATATCAATCATTTAAAATTACAAAAAAAGCAACAGATAGTTTATCAGCAGAAGAAAAATTAGTAAATCCAAAAACAGGTATTGAAAATTATACAAATATTATTTTAGGAATTGGATTTGTTGCATTAATAGCATACATAGCTATAAGTAAAAAAAGAAAATTAGTAAAATAAGAGTTTAACTCTTATTTTTTGTTAATATATTGTAAAATTTGTTAAAAACAAACACAAATACTTAAAAAAATGGTATACTTATATTACAGTTTGGAGATGATTTTATGCTAGTACTTGCAAAAGCAATGCTCGCTATGATGATTGGTTTTGTAATAGCTATAATATTTGGTGTTGTTATCATACCTTTTATGAAAAGAAAAAAAATAGAGCAACATCAAAATATATTTTTAAGAGGACAACATGATAGAAAAAGTGGTACACCAACTATGGGAGGATTTATATTTATAATTCCTACCATAATAACTGTTTTAATATTATTGTTTATGAATAAACTAACGTGGTCTGATAATTTATTTATTATCCTATTTGTATTTATTTCATATGCACTTATTGGATATGTAGATGATAAATTAATTGTAAAACGAGGAAATAATGTTGGTTTATCAGAAATGCAAAAAATATTTGCACAGTTAGTAGTAGCGTTAGTAACATTTTATTTCTTTATGAAAAATGGTCATGAACCTCAATTATATATTTATTCTTTAGGATTTAAATTTAAAATGGGTTGGTTCTATGGAATTTTCATTTTATTTATATTGGTAGCAAGTTCAAATGCTGTTAATATTACAGATGGATTAGATGGACTAGCTGGAGGATTATCATTGATAGTTTTCTTAGCTCTTGGTTTAATTACTTGGAATTCTAATTGGATTGTAGGTAATGAAGATATTGCAATATTCTGTTTTATCCTTGTAGGTTCGTTATTAGGATTCTTATTCTTTAATACTTATCCAGCAAAGATATTTATGGGAGATATTGGTTCATTATCTTTAGGAGCAACTATGGCTATAATCGCAGTTTTAACTAGTCATGAAGTTACATTTATAATTTTAGCTTTAGTTTTTATAGTAGAAACATTAAGTTGTATAATTCAAATGATTTCAATATTTGTTTTTCATAAAAAAGTTTTCTTAATAGCGCCACTTCATCATCATTTTGAAAAAGTGGGATATCATGAAAGAGATATTGTTAAAACATTTTGGGTTGTTGGATTACTATTAAGTATGGCTGGAATAATGTTTGCTGTATGGTTATAAAAAAGATTTATATTATGTGTAAAATTATAATATAAATCTTTTTTTTTAGTGCTATTTTTGATAAAATAAATAAGTAGGGTGGTAATATGCATAATAAATTAGAACTTTTATTAAACAAACTAAATATTAATGAAAATGATTATTCTTATTTTGAAGGAGCTACTTTAGATAAGATAATCGCAAATAAACAAAAGACAAGTTATAAATTTTTTATTCAAACAAAATCAAATATACCTTATGAGTTATATGAATATATGAATAATGAAATAAAACAAGTTTATAGTGATGTTAAAAATGTGGAAATAAGAATATCTAGTGAAGATATAAATAAAGATTTAATTAAAGAATATTATGATAAATTTATTGATTTATTGAGTATAAAAAAAGAATCACCATTATTATTAACTTTTAAAAGTTCTGATATATTATTTGATGATAAATTAATTATAAAAGTTGCTAATAAAGCAGAAGAAATGAAAATAAACAGTATAAAAAATGATTTAACAAAGGCTTTTAAAAATGCGGGATTTAATATTGAATTAGAAATAAAAATAGACAAGCAAACTAATGAAGATATTATAAATGAAATAAAGAAAGATAAAGATGTTTCTTCAATTAAAATACCAGTAGTAAAAGAAGAACCAAAACAAGTAAATCCAAAACAGAAATATATAAAAAGAGAATCTTTAATAACAGATTCTAGTGATCCTAATTTAATTGTTGGAAGAAAAATAGATGATGAAATAATTAGATTAGATAGTGTAGTAGAAGATAATAAACAAGTGGCAATTCATGCGAAGTTATTTGCTGATCCTGATATTTTTACTACAAAAACAGATTTAAAAATAGTTACATTAAAACTTACTGATTTAACAGATAGTATATATGGTAAATTATTTGTACATACTGATGAAGAAGTAGCTGCTATTAAAAAGCTTAAAAAGAATAAATGGTATAAATTAAGAGGTACTATTAAAGATGATAAATATGCTGGTGAAATAACATTACAAATTAGAGATATTAATGTAAGTGATTATAAAGAAGAAGAAATAATCGATGATGCACCAGTTAAAAGAGTTGAACTTCATGCTCATACTATGATGAGTGGTATGGATGGTATTACTAAATTAGATTTAGGAAAGCATACATGTGAGCTAGTAGAAAAAACAATTAGTATGGGATATAGAGGAGTTGCTATAACAGACCATAATGGATGTCAAGCATTCCCAATATCTTATGGTATTATTAAATCACATAATAAAAATGTTAGAAAAGAAATAAACAATAAGATAAAAGAAGTAGAAGAACAACTAAAAGAAAACCCAGAAAATGAAGAACTAAAAAATCAATTAGAACAATTGAATAATGAAAAAAAGAATCCACCTATATTTAAAGGATTATATGGTACAGAATTAGTGCTTGTTGATGATACTGTTAATATAGTAGTAAGACCTACAGATTTACCTTTACTTGGCACAGAGTTTGTAGTATTTGATACTGAAACAACAGGATTTAATGCAGGTGGGGCAGATCAAATGATTGAAATAGGTGCTGTTAAAATAAAAGATGGTGCTATTACTGATAGATTTGATGAGCTTATTAATCCTGGTAGACATATTCCTGATAAGATAACAGAATTAACTCAAATAACAGATGATATGGTTAAGGATAAAGATAATGAAGAAGAAGTTACTAAAAGATTTTTAAAATGGGTAGAAGATGCACCTATGGTAGCGCATAATGCTAAATTTGATATTTCATTCTTAGAAATGGCTATGAAGAAATATAATTTAGGAAGTTTTAAAAATACAGTAATTGATACATTAGAATTATCAAGAGCATTGGATCAAGGTTTTGCAAGACATAGTTTATCGGCTTTAGTAAAAAGATATAATGTAACTTGGGATGAAGATGCACATCATAGAGCTGATTATGATGCTGAAGGTACAGCATATGTATTTGATAAAATGATAAAGAAATTAGATTCGCTAAATTATGAAACTATTAAATCTTTAGATAAATTAGTATCAAAAGAAGAAATACACAAATTTGGTAGAACATATCATTTTAATGCAATAGCATTAAATAGCAAGGGATTGAAAAATCTTTTTGAAATTATTTCTCTTGCTAATACAGTTTATATTTATAAAACACCTAGAATATTACGTAGTAAATTAAATGAACTTAGAGAAGGATTACTTATTGGTAGTGGTTGTTATGAATCTGAAGTATTTAATGAAGCAAGAAGTAAAGAAGGCGAAGAATTAACTAATATTATTAATTTTTATGATTATGTAGAAGTACAACCTCCAGAAGTATATAGTCATTTATTACAATTAGGTGATTTTAAAACAGAAGAAGAATTAAAAAATCATATTAAAAAAATAATAGATGCTGTTAAGGAAGCTGGAAAACTTATAGTAGCAACAGGAGATGTTCATCATTTTAAAAGAGAAGATAGAATATTTAGAAAAATAATTGTTAATCAAAAAGTACCAGGTGGTGGTAGACATCCTCTTGCCAAACGTGATATAAAAGAAATTCCATCACAACACTTTAGAACAACAAGAGAAATGCTTGATGATTTTGATTTCTTACCAGATGAGCTAGCATATGAAATAGTAGTAGAAAATCCTAATAAAGTGGTTGATATGGTTGATGAATTAGAAGTAATACCTGATACTGGAGGAACTCCTTTTTCGCCTCGTATAAAATCAGATGATGGGAAATCATATTTAGATTGCCCAAGGGTAGTTACAGATTTAGTTTATAATAAAGCTAAAGAATGGTATGGAGAAGAATTGCCTCATAATATTGAAGAAAGAATCGCTACAGAACTTTATGGAGATATTCTTCTTAATACTATAAGAGAAGATGAAAGTGATGATAATGAAGCTTATAAAAAACTTCATAATATAATACTAGAAGGTTCTTTAACTGTTAAAGATTTTATTAAAAAACATTTAAAAGAAAAGAATCCTGATTTAGATGAAAAAGGTTTGGAAGAATTATTAAATAAATCTTTAGGTGGAGTAATAGGTGCGGGATTTGACCCTATATACTTAATTGCTCAACGTTTAGTTAAACACTCAAATGATGAAGGTTTCTTAGTAGGATCGCGTGGTTCTGTTGGTTCATCATTTGTTGCAACATTAATGGGAATAACAGAAGTAAATCCTTTATCAGCACATTATAGATGTCCAAAATGTAAAACTAGTGTATTTGAAGATAAAGATGGTAAACAATTAGGAGCAACTTATTCATGTGGATTTGATTTACCTGATATGAATTGTCCTAAATGTAATACTAAGATGATTAAAGATGGTCAAGACATGCCATTCGCAACATTCTTAGGATTTAATGCAGATAAAGTTCCTGATATAGATCTTAACTTCTCAGATTTAAATCAAGCTAGTACACATGCTTATACTAAAGTACTGTTTGGTGAAGATAATGTTTATAGAGCAGGAACAATTGGTACAGTTGCTGATAAAACAGCATTTGGATTTGTTAAAGGATATTTAGAAGATAATTCTATTGTTATGCGTACTGCAGAAGTAGAAAGATTAGCAATAGGTTGTACAGGTGTTAAAAGAACAACAGGGCAACATCCAGGTGGAATAGTAGTAATTCCAGATTATAAAGATTGTTTTGATTTTACACCATTTCAATATCCTGCAGATGATCCAACATCACCTTGGAGAACAACTCACTTTGATTATCACTCTATAGAAGAGTGTGTATTAAAATTGGATATTTTAGGACATTCTGATCCAACACAATTAAGATTGATTGGTTTACAATCAGGAACAGATGTTATGAAAGTTCCACTAGATGATAAAGATACAATGAGTATATTTACATCTACTGAAAAATTAGGTGTTACTAATGAACAAATAATGTGTAAAACTGGTACATTAGGTATACCTGAGTTTGGGACACCTTTTACAATTGGATTAGTTGATGATACAAAACCAACTACATTCGCAGAACTTGTTAAAATATCTGGTCTTTCTCATGGTACTGATGTATGGCTTGGAAATGCACAAGAATTAATTAAAAATAATATAGTTCCATTTAGTGAAACAATAGGCTGTCGTGATGATATTATGGTTTATTTGATGTATCATGGTGTTAAACCTATAAAAGC
>CAMOVA010000024.1 GCA_946626905.1 uncultured Bacillota bacterium
TCAATATTCTTCATCTTAGAAAGACATTTATTTCTATCAGCAAAATGAACTGTTGCTGGATGCATATCTCTTATAATATTACCTTTTCTAATTATAGGACTTAAACTTTGAGCATCATCTCCTAATAAAATCCAATCAACTGAATAATTATTATCTATATACTTAATTAATTCCTCTGAAAAATTCTTCCATAATTTTAAATGAGAACCAGGTTGATTATGTTTAACTGTTAAAGCATAGTTTAAAAACAAGACACCTTGATTTTCTAAGTTATCGAAGAATTCATGAGGTGGTAATATTTTAAACTTACCAGTTTTTATTTCTTCTCTTATTTCTTCTAATGACGCTTTCTTTTTAGTTTCATGTTCATATATAGCTTTTAAAAGGTTTCTAATTGAAGCATTAGGTGATTTTTGTAACCAACAATCAAAATTACTAGGTTCAAAAGCTCTACCATTTGCTACACATCCTCCACCAGCAATATTTTTTGGATAAGGATCCATACCCATTAAAACATATTTAATATTATTAAGATCTAGACTTGTAAAACGAAATACATTTTTCTTTTCTGGATAGTATACATTTTTTTCTACTTTGCTTTCTATGTTCTTAATTTCTTCTATTATTTTCTCATCCATGAAAAAATTCTTCCAAGAATCATTCATATTATCATAATTTACAAACATATAATGCCCCCTGCTTGGTTAAATATTATAATAAATTTTTAAAAAAATAGCAAATTTTCATATATAACATAATATAGCACTGTAAATACCGACACTTACTAAAGTGCTTACACTTGCTTAACAAATACTAAAAAATATGTGTTTTTTTGTTATTTTATTTGAATTTAAAAGGTATATATTATATAATGGAAATAGGTGATAACATGAAGGCATTAATAACAGGAGCAAGCTCTGGTATAGGTGCTGATATAGCACGTGTACTTAGTGAAAAAGGTTATGATTTAATTCTAGTTGCTAGAAGAAAAACAAGACTTACTAAATTAAAATCAGAATTAAATACAAATGTAGATATTATCAATATAGATATATCTAGTACTTACAATTGTTTAGAATTATTCAATCAAGTTAAAAATGAAGATATAGAGGTATTAGTAAACTGTGCTGGATTTGGAGTATTTGGTGATTTTACAACCACTTCTTTAGAAAAAGAACTTGATATGATAGATACTAATGTTAAAGGCCTTCACATATTAACAAAATTATTTTTAAAAGAATTTTCAAAAAGAAATAGAGGATATATTTTAAATGTTGCTTCATCCGCAGGATTTATACCAGGTCCTTTAATGAGTGGATATTATGCTTCAAAAGCATATGTTATAAGATTAACAGAATCAATATATGGTGAACTTAAAGCAATAAGAAGTAATATAGGAATTTCTGCTTTATGTCCAGGACCTGTTGATACAGAATTTAATAAAGTCGCAAAAGTTAATTTTTCAATAAAACCATTAAATAGTTATGATGTCGCAAAATATGCCGTTAATAAAATGTTTAAGAAAAAACTAATAATTATACCAGGTGTAAAAATGAAATTAGGTATATTCTTTAGTAAATTTTTACCAAAAAGATTATTGATGAGAATAAGTTATAATATTCAATCAAAAAAGGAAGTGTAGTATGAATAAAAAAGGATTAACTCTTATAGAATTATTAACAGTAATAGTAATATTATCAATATTAATGGTTATATTATTTCCAACAGTAAAATCATTATTAGGAAACTCTAAATCTAAAGTAAAGAGTGCTGATGAAAAAAGCGTTAGAGAAGCAGCTGAAATGTATGTAGCTGATCATGTAACTAATTTTAGTACAAATGGAGAAAACTATTTGACTATCCAAACATTGATAGATGGCGGTTATTTAGAAATAGATGTTGATAAATATGATATACCTGCTTCAAATGTTCATGTGATTGTACGAGATGCTTCATCTACTGCCCCAGAAAATAAAATATTTGATTATAGTGTAACATTAAAAAATAAATAGTAATGCTATTTATTTTTTTATTGTAAAAAGGTATCAAATATATTATAATATATCTTACGGGTGGTTTAATGAAAGGTGTATTAGAAATAAGTAATTTAACTTATAAAGATAAAGATAAAATTATCTTTGATAATTTAAATATTAAGATAAATAAAAATACTTTTACAACTATAATAGGTCCAAATGACTGTGGTAAAACATTATTATCAAAAATCATGTTAGGACTTATTGATACAGATGCTAATATTACTATAGATGGTACAATTTTAAATAAATATACAATAGATAATATTTATGACAAAATAGAATATATACCTAGTAATATAACAGATTCAATAATAATGGATACTGTAATAGAAGAAATAACATTTAATACACCAGATTTAGATAAAAAATACCTAAATGAATTACTCGAATTAGTTGGATTAGAAAATAAAATAAATGAAAATCCAAGAAACTTAAGCTATGGTGAAAAACAATTAGTATATATTGTATCTTGTTTAGTTAAAAAACCTACTATAATTATTTGTGATGATTCTTTCTCACTTTTAGATAATCTAATAAAAGATAAAATATTAAAATATTTAAAACGACTTTCAAAAGAACAAAATACAACTATCATAAATTTTACTAATGATACAGAAGATATATTATATGGTGAATATGTCGCAATAATAAGTGATCATAAAATAGTTTTAAATGAACATAAAGAAGAACTTTATGATAGTGAAAAACTGTTTAAAAAACTAGGTCTTAAATTCCCATTTATGTTAGATTTATCTAATAAATTAAAATACTATAATCTATTACAAAAATCAGAAACTAATATGAATAGGATGATAAATAAGATATGGAAATAAAAAATATTACATACTCATATCCTAATTCTAAAGTAGTATTAAAAGATATTAATATTAAAATAAAAGATAATAGTATTATAGGGATAATAGGACCAAATGGTAGTGGTAAAACAACTTTATTAGATATAATAACTGGACTTGTAAAACCAACAAGTGGTGAAATAAAGAATAATAAAAAAGTAGGATACTTATTTCAAAATACAAAAAGTATGTTTTTTAAAAAGACTGTATATGCTGAATTAAAAGCAAGTGCTTCTATTCATAATTATCGTTTAAATCAATTAGATAAAAGAATAAAAGATGTTTTAAAAATCGTTAAATTAGACGAACTTGTTTTAGAAAAAAAACCATTAACATTATCTAATAATGAAGCAAAGAAAGTAGCGTTAGCTTCTATTCTAATGTATAATCCAAAGATTATTATATTAGATGAACCAACAAGTGGATTAGATAATAAAACAGTAGAAGAATTTAAAAAATTATTTAAAATGTTAAAAAATAGATACAAAAAAACAATTATAGTTGTTTCACATGATATGGACTTTATTCATTCACTTGTGGATGAAGTATACGTTTTAAATAAAGGTGAGATAGTATTACAAGGTAATAAATATGATGTATTTAAAAATACTAGAGGTCTTAAAAAACTAGGTTTATTACCACCAAGAATAATGCTTTTTTCTGATACAGTATTATTAAAAAAAGGTATTAAATTAGGTTATAGGGAAGAAATAAATGACTTAATAAAGGATATATATAGAAATGTTTAGTAATATAACAATCGGAAGATATATACCTAAAGAATCAATAATACATAAACTTAATCCTATAACTAAAATATTGATAGTACTATTAGTACTAATATCAATTAACTTTTTTGGACCTTTTAAAAACTTAGTAGTACTTTTATTTATAAATGTAATACTATATTTAAGTAATATTGAATTAAAAACATATTATAAAAATATTTATGGATTCAGATATTTTATAATAGGAATTCTTTTACTAACACTTATAACAACTAACATATTAACTTCACTTAATAGTGTATTAATAATAGTAATTAACCTTTTAATTACTTCTACACTTATGTATACAACAACAATAAGTGAATTAAATTATGGTATAGATATATTAATCTCACCATTAAAATATTTAAATATAAACTATCATAAAATAAGTATCATAATCACATTATCAATTAAATTTATTTTCTTAGTATTTGAAGAAGCAGATAATCTTTTTAAAGCTTATAAAAATAGAGGATTTAAATTTAATGGTAGTATAAAACAAAGAATGACTAAGATTAGTGATTTCTTATCTACATTAGTAGAATTACTAATGAAAAAAGCTGATAATATATCAAATATATTTAAAGTAAAAAGATATGATTTTAATAGTTTACTTTATAAAAATAAAAAACAAATAAATATAAATGATATAATATCTATAAGTATAGTAATATTTACTATAATCTTGTTAGGAGTGATATAATGCGCTATTTAATGACTTTTTCATATGATGGAACTAATTATAATGGTTATCAAAAACAACCAAATAAAAATACTGTTCAAAATAAAATAGAAGAAGCTTTAGAAAGAATAACTAATGAAAAAATAACAATTCATAGTAGTGGTAGAACAGATAGTAAAGTACATGCACTAAATGCTAAAGCTCATTTTGATATAGAAAAAGAAATAAATATAGATAAATTAAAAAAAGGTATTAATAGTCTAATACCAGAAGATATCTATATTAAAAAAATAGAACAAGTTGATAATGAATTCCATGCAAGATTTAATGTTATAGAAAAAAGATACTTATATAAAATTAATATAGGAGATTATAATCCAATAGAAAGAAACTATGTATACCAATATAATAAAGAATTAGATATTAAAAAAATGATAGAAGCATCAAAATATTTAATAGGTACACATAACTTTAAAGCTTTTACAAAAACAGATGATACAAAAGATGACTATATTAGAATAATATATGATATAAAAATAAAAGAAGAAGATAACATAATCACACTAGAATTTATAGGAAATGGATTCTTACGATATATGGTTAGAAATATGGTAGGAACATTAATAGAAATTGGTGAAAATAAGTTAAAACCAATGGATATTATGAATATACTTGAAAGTGAAGATAGAAAAAAAGCTGGTAAAACAGCAAAAGCTTGTGGATTATATTTAAAAGATGTCAAATATTAATAATAATATTGACTTTTTGCTTATTTTTTAATATAATTTTAATTGGTACATTTTTAAATCCCATAAGAAGTGATTGTTGGGACCAATTACTTCGAAATCTAATATTAGAAAGGGAAAAATTTTATGAAAAATACATATATGCAAAAGAAAGAAGAAATCGTTCGTAACTGGTATGTAATTGATGCAGCAAATCTTCCATTAGGTAGAGTAGCTACAAAAGCAGCTATGATATTAATGGGAAAAAATAAACCTACATATACACCACATGTTGATTGTGGAGATAATGTAATTATTATTAATGCATCAAAAATAGTTCTTACAGGAAACAAAATAAATGATAAAATTTATTATGATCACAGTGGATACACTGGAGGATTAAGAGAAAGAACTGCAAAAGTTATGAAAGAAAATTATCCAGTAGAAATGATGGAAAGAGCAGTAAAAGGAATGCTACCAAAAGGAAGACTAGGACGTCAAATGTATAAAAAATTATTTGTTTATGAAGGAGAAACTCATCCACATGCAGCTCAAAAACCAGTTGCATTAGATAAATAAGGAGGAAATTATGGCAGAAAAGAAATTATACACTGGAACAGGAAGAAGAAAATCATCTGTTGCTCAAGTTAGAATGGTACCTGGTAAAGGAACTATAACTGTAAATGGTAGAGATGTAAGAGATTTCTTCCCATATGAAACTAATGTTATGGATTTAATGCAACCTCTAGTTTTAACTTCAACAGATAAAATGTTTGATATTGACGTTAAAGTAAATGGTGGTGGATTCACTGGTCAAACTGGTGCTATCCGTTTAGGAATTACAAGAGCTTTACTTGAATATGATAAACCAAATGAAGGAAACGAAGGATCATTCAGAGCTGTTTTAAAAAGAGCTGGATTTGTAACTCGTGACCCAAGAAGTAAAGAACGTAAAAAACCAGGATTAAAAGCTGCACGTCGTGCTCCACAATTCTCAAAAAGATAATTATATGTATTTCAAAAACTCGTTTTACGAGTTTTTTTCTTTTTAAAATAAATATTGAAAAAAACTTATACATAAGTTATACTTATATTAGAATAGGAGGATTTATGGAAGAAGAAAAGAAGAAAAGTAAGAAAGGTATAATAATAACTTTAAGCGTATTATTAGCTGTTGTATTAATAGGAGCAATAACATTACTTGTTATGTATTTAACAAAACCTAAATATAAAATACAAATAAATACAGAAGGACATAAGATAGTTAAAGACATAAAAATAAAAGATAACGTTATAGAAGAATTACCAGAAATAGAATTAAAAGAAGATGAAGAACTTGTTACGTGGGTTAATAAAAAGAAAGAAGCAATAAGACCTAAAATAAAATTAACTTCAGATGATGAAATAACACCAATAATAGAACCTAAAGAAAGAGAAAAAGTAACATTAAAATTTGTAACGGGAACAGATGAAAAAATACCAGATATCGTTTTAACAAAAGGAAGTACAGTTATATTACCAGTAAAACCAACACATGAAACATGGACTTTCCTTTATTGGGTTGATAAAGATGGTTATATTGTATTAAATGATAGAAAAATAAATGAAGATATGACAATATATGCATACTGGTTTAAATCAGATAAAAAAGAAGTAACAGTATCATTTGATACAGGAACAGATGAAAAAATTGATGACATAAAATTAACAGAAGGAAGTAGAATAATATTCCCAATACCAGCACAAACAAAAGAAAAATATTTGTTTAAAGGTTGGCTTGATGAGGAAGGAAATGTTCTTGATGGGGATTATATAGTAACTAAAGATATGAAATTAAAAGCTAATTGGCAACCAGAATATGTTTGTCCTAGTAATTGTGTTCCAAATGAGGATGGAAAAACATGTACAAGATCATTAACAGTAAATCCAACAACTAAGAAAGTATGTGATGGTACATTATGGCATGGATATTGTCTTGATTTTAGTAAAAAAGAAAGTGGAGCAATAAGACAATGTGCGGCAATGGGTAATGATGAATCTGATGAAGTTTGGTATACTACGGATACAGAAGATTGGTGTGTTAAAAAAATGGCTTGGACAGAAAAACATGTTTGTCCTAAAGGATATGAAATGGCTGAAAATAAATGCTCAAAAGAAGAAACAGTAGATTGTAAAGCAAATTAAAAGTCTGATAATCAGACTTTTTAATATTGCTTATTTGTGCTATAATAACTGTGGTGATTGCATGAAAGTTAGTAATGAATGGAAAGATTATAAAATAATAGATGCTGGTAATAAAGAAAAATTAGAAGTATGGAAAGATATAAAACTTAGACGACCAGATCCTCAAGC
Source organism: uncultured Bacillota bacterium (assembly GCA_946626905.1). Taxonomy (GTDB): domain Bacteria; phylum Bacillota_I; class Bacilli_A; order RF39; family UBA660; genus OMSK01. The sequence continues at coordinate 7,423 of CAMOVA010000024.1, forward strand.
TTTATGGCCTACAGATTTTAATAAAAATTGGAATCAAGTAGATGCTATCTATCATAGAAGTAGTAATGGTGGTGGATCTTGGGAATATAAAAATGAATTACCAGATTTCTGGACAGTTAATTATAAAGACTTAACTTTTAAAGTTAGTCCTACTAACTTTAAACATACAGGATTATTCCCAGAACAAGCTGCAAACTGGGATTATATGATTGATAAAATAAAAAAATCAAATAGAAAAATAAAGGTATTAAACTTATTCGCATATACAGGAGCTGCTACTATGGCATGTTCATATGCAGGTGCTGATGTTGTTCATGTAGACTCAGCTCGTGGTATGGTTGAATGGGCTAAAGAAAATATGAAATTATCTCATTTAGAAAATAATTTTATAAGATTTATAGTAGATGATTGTTTAAAATTTGTTTTAAGAGAACAAAGAAGAGGTAATAAATATGATGCAATTATAATGGATCCTCCTTCATTTGGAAGAGGGCCTAGTGGAGAAGTATGGAAATTTGAAGATAAGATAATTGAACTTATAGAAGCTTGTATGAATATCTTAAGTGATGATCCATTATTCTTTCAAGTAAATTCATATACAACTGGTTTTTCAAAAACAGTATTAGAAAATGTATTAAAACAAACAATGTTAAAGAAATATCCTAATGGTAAAGTAGAATGTGATGAAATAGGCTTACCTATAGAAAATAGTGAATTAGTATTACCATGTGGAATATATGGAAGATGGGAAAACATATAATTATTTAGGTGATTAAATGCTTAAATATAATTTATATGTTTTTTTATTTTTTATATTATGTGTTTTAAGTATAAACTTAGTTAACGCTAGTAAAAATAATAAGAAATTAAGAAATAAAATAATATATTTAGATGCAGGACATGGTGGTAGAGATTCAGGTGCTTATTATTCCAATATTTATGAAAAAGATATTAATTTACAAATATCAAAAAAATTGGAAAAAGCGCTAAAAAAAGAAGGCGCTACTATATATCAAACAAGATATGGTGATTATGATCTTTCACTTCCTAATTCTATTAATAAAAAAAGACATGACCTATCAAGAAGAAGTATACTAATAAATGAATCTAATGCTGATTTATTTATATCAATTCATTTAAATGCAGAACCTACTGGTTCATATAAAGGACCACAAGTATTTTATAATAGTAAATTAGAAGAAAATAAAAAACTCGCAAGTCTTTATCAAGAAATATTAAATAAAGATTTAAATGGAAATAGAAAATATAAAAAAGATAATACTTTATACTTACAAAAAAGATTAAATCCACCTGGTATTTTAATAGAAGTAGGTTTTATAAGCAATCGAGATGAAAGATATTTATTAAAACAAAAGTGGTATCAAAAGAAAATAGTTAATTCAATTGTAAATGCCACTTTACACTATTTTTCAAAAAAGTATTAAATTATAATGCTTTGTGATATAATTAAAGTGGTGATAGTATGAATAAGATATTCAAAAACCTAGATGAACAAATAGAAATATTAAAATCAAAAAACTTAGTTATAGAAGATGAAGAAAAAGCAAAAGAAATACTATTAAAAGAAAATTACTTCTTTTTAATGGGTTATAGACATATGTTTATGTCACCTGATAAAACAGGTAAATTTATTGAAGGAACTAAGTTTGATGAATTATATTCTACTTTCTTATTTGATAGACATATAAGAAATATAGTGTTTAAAAACTTATTAATAGTAGAAAATAATATGAAATCAGTAATAAGTTATCAATTATCTAAGAAATATGGATTTAAAGAAAAAGATTACTTAGATTATGATAATTTCACACAAGATAGTTTAAAAGTTAGACAAGTTCATGATGTAATCGCAAAAATGAAAAAACAAATAAGAACAAACGGGAAACAACATACCGCAACACTACACTATTTAAGTAATTATGGTTATATACCAATGTGGATCTTAGTAAAAGTATTATCATTTGGTATAATTGCTGAATTATATAATATCTTAAAAGTAGAAGATCAAAAAAGTATAGCTGATATATATAAAATAGATTCTGAAAATCTATCTGAGTATTTATATTTACTAGCTAACTTTAGAAATCTATGCGCTCATGAAGATATATTATATGACCATAGAACACAAAAAGAAATATTAGATAATATTTATCATAAGAAATTAAATGTATCTAAAACAGAAGATCATTATGATTATGGTAAAAATGATTTATTCGCAATAACAATAATTTTAAAAGAAATGCTTAGTAAAGAAGAATTTAATAAATATATAACTGAATTAGATAGAGAAATACAAGAATTAGATAAAAAAGTAGATTCAGTACCATTAAATTCAATATTAAATAAAATGGGATTTCCAAATAACTGGAAAGATATTACAACAATGTAAAAAACCACATAAGTGGTTTTTATTTGTTTCTAAAACTTTCATATTTGTTTTTAATCTTTTGTTTACCTTTTTCATATAAATCAGATAATCTTTCTTTATCATCTTCATATAATTCTTTTATAGTATCTAAATTATCATCACCAATGGCTTCCTTTATTTTATTAACAATAGAATAATACTTAGGTTTAATAAAACCTTTAACAACATTATATTTATTACTAATGTTTTCTTTGTAATCAGGTACAACCTTACAAATCATATCATCCATAGTACAGAAATCATTATATAATTGTTTCTTCATATCATCAGTTAATTCATCATAAGTAATACCATTAATTTCTTTATCATAAAAAACAAAATCAACAAAAGTAATAAAAGTATTTTTAGCTTTAGTTTTAATAGCTTCTTTATCTATATTGTTAATACTTTCTTTAATATTATTATATTCATTATCAAAGAATTCTTTTATTTCACTATCTTTATCGATAACTATAGTAGTCTCCTCAATATTAGTAGTACTTTCCATAGTAGTTTCTTCATTACTACTTTCTATAATAGTACTTTCTTTAATACTACTATCTTTATTACATCCAGTTAAAGATAATACTTCTAAAGAAGAAATCAATAAATACAATTTAGCTTTATTAGACATAAAACCATCTCCTTAGAGAAATATTTTACTATAAAATACAAAATTTGTAAAATTAAATAAAATGTGCTATTATATACAACCGAGGTGAATACTATGGAAAAAAGTAATCATAAATACTATAATGGACAAATTCCTTATCATGAAATAACACACTTTATAGAACCAATAAGTGCTCTTATAACAATACCATATTATGAAGTAGATAATATAACAGATAGTTTAGAATCAACAGAAAAAGTAAGAAATTATATGGAAATAATATATAATGAATATTATGCAAAATTACCATTATTAAATAGAATGATTAAAGGAGATAAATTTAGAAATAAACTATATAAATCACTAACATATACACCACATTTAACAGGATATGATTTTAGACTACATCCAATCCAAATAATTAATACATTATTCTGTGATTTTAACTATGATTATAGAATACCATTTATAAATATAGATAGTAAATTAGGTATGAAATACTTAAAAGATTATATATTAAGTTTCTGTAATGAAGCATTAAGAAAAGAAACAGATCAATATAAAGTAGGAATATTACATGAAATAAAAAGCAACATAGATCACGTATGTGAAATATATAATGTACCAATAGACATCAAAAAATATATCTTACCAAAAGACGCATTATTCTATTTAGCATATCGTAGTTTAGATACATTCGAAGTAACAAAAGACCCAAGATACTTAATATTTGCTGCAGAATATTATGATCATGTTTCACATATGAAAACATCACAATATCCACATATGATAACACTACATGGATATTCAAAAAGAGTATGGTTTGATGACTTTAGAGCAGAATATAGAGAACAAACACCAGAATGTTTAGATGTAACACCAAATAAATACTTGTTAACAGATCAAGATGTCTTCCTAGCATGGGATATATTAAAACCAGGAGAAGCAGAAAAAACAATAAGAGAAACAATGCAAAAAGCAAGAGCACACTCAAACGTAGATTACGAAAAATATCAAAAACTATTTGAAGAAAAAATGAACTTCTACTTAAGAAGTCCATATGTAAAACATATTGCTGGTAAATATGGATTATCAGGATACATGGGATTCGCATATAAAAATGAATACCTAGTATTCGATAAATTCCATAATTCAGATACATTAAATCCAACAAGAAGAACAATACTAACACATGGTGAAGCAATATATGCATTACCATCAGATAAATTCTCAATACTAAGCGATACAAAACAAAGAATAATAAAAGAAAAAGAAACAGATGAAAGAATAAAAAAACTAAATCATACAGAAACATTTACACAAAGAGTAACAGAAATAATAACAGGACCAAATGTTTCAAAATCAACACTAGAAAAAGAAATAGAAAAACAAAAGAAAAAAATACTAATAAGGGATAAATAAATCCCTTTTTTTGATATAAT
>CAMOVA010000025.1 GCA_946626905.1 uncultured Bacillota bacterium
GTTGTGCTGGAACTTCAAATGGGTTTTGTTCCATTCCATAATTTACTGGTTGTTCCATTGCTGGTTGTGCTGGTATTTCAAATGGGTTTTGTTCTACCACATTATTCACTGGTTGTTCCATTGTTGGTTGTGCTGGTATTTCAAATGGGTTTTGTTCTACCACATTATTCACTGGTTGTTCTACTGTTGGTGGCGCTGGAACTTCAAATGGGTTTTGTCCCACACCATAATTTACTGGTTGTTCTACTGTTGGTTGTGCTGGAACTTCGAATGGGTTTTGTCCCACACCATAATTCACTGGTTGTCCTACTGTTGGTTGTGCTGGAACTTCGAATGGGTTTTGTTCTACCACATTATTCACTGGTTGTTCTACTGTTGGTTGTGCTGGAACTTCAAATGGATTTTGTCCCACACCATAATTTACTGGTTGTTCCATTGCTGGTTGTGCTGGAACTTCGAATGGATTTTGTTCTACCACATTATTCACTGGTTGCTCTACTGGTTGTTGAACAGGAGTTTCATTTACCATTCCTCCAAAAGGATTAAATAATGGTTTTTCCTCTTGTGTATTATCTATAATTGGTTCACTTGGTATATTAAAGTTTCTATTTATTTCTTCATTATTCATATCTTTTTCTCCCTCTTTATTACTTACAAATTGACTAATTAATTGATCTGTTTTTCTAACTGTCAAACGTTCAGCAATTATTTTATTTAATATTTCAGGTTGGTTTGATTTTGGTACTTTTAATAAAGATCTTGCGTGTCTTTCAGATATTTTTTCTTCTAATAAAGCTTCTTGTACTTCATCAGATAAATTTAATAATCTTAATTTATTTGCCACTGTTGATTGTGTTTTACCTAATTTTACTGCTAATTCTGCTTGTGTCAAATAACCCATATCTAATATTTTCTTATATGATATTGCTTCTTCAATTGGTGTCATATCTTGTCTTTGAATATTTTCAATTAAAGCTATTTCTGAACTTTCTTTATCATCAACGTCTGTTATTATTGCTGGTATTGTTTTTCTTCCAGCTATTATACTAGCTTTATATCTTCGTTCACCAGCTATTATTTCATATTTGTCAGCTATTTTTCTAACAATGATAGGTTGAATAACGCCGTGTTTTTTAATTGATTCAGCTAATTCTAATATTGCTTTTTCATCAAACTTTATTCTTGGTTGAAATCTGTTTGGTAAAATATCATCAATATTAAGAACAAATATTTCCCTTCTTACTCTCATATTCAGTACCCCTTTACCATTTATATTTATATAATACTATATTATTTAAAAAATATCAATATTTCTTGGGAAATATTTTTAAAAATTATTTCCCAGAAAATAATATTAAAAAAGCATTATAAATGCTTTTTCTTTATTTCATTAAAACTTCTTGGATATTTTTGGGAAATAATTCCATTTTTTACTATTTTTATTAAGCTTCTTTGACTTTTTTCTATTGGTAAATCAAATATAACTATATCCTCTATTTTAGAATTTAAAATTTCTAAAGCACGCTTACTATTTTCTATTTCTTCTTCTGCATGACTCTTCATTGCTACAAAATACTTATTTAATTTTACTAATGGCATTGAATATTCTAATAAAATAGGTAATGTAGCAACAGCTCTTGATGTTACTAAATCATATTTATTACGATTATTTTTAGCAAACTCTTCTGCTCTTTCATGATAAATTTCAATATTTCCCAAGCCTAATTGTTTAACAACTTCATTTAAAAAGATAGTTCTTTTCTTTAATGAATCAACTAAAGTAACTTTTATGTTTGGATATACTATTTTTATTACAATTCCAGGAAATCCTGCACCTGTTCCTATGTCGCACATACTTTCAACTTCATCCATATTAACTATTTTATTTAATGTTAAGGAATCATAAAAGTGTTTTAAATATACATCGTTTTCTTCTGTTATATTTGTTAAATTCATTTTATTATTCCATTCAATTAATAATTTATAGTATTGATCAAGTTGTTCTAATTGATTTTGTGTTAAAGTAACACCTATATTTTCTAATTCTTTTATAAATTCTTTTCTATTCATGTGGATATTTCCTTTTCAAATATACTGCTAAAATTGCTATATCACTAGGATTTACACCACTTATTCTTAATGCTTGTCCTAATGATTCAGGATTTATTTCTTTTAGTTTTTGTTTTGCTTCACTTGCTATATTTGAAACCTTATCATAATCAATATCAGAAGGTATTCTTTTATTCTCATTTTTCAACATTTTTTCAACGTCTTTTAATGCCTTCTTTATATATCCTTCATATTTTATATCTATCTCTACTTGGTTTAATACTTCTTCATTATTTTCTAATTTTGTTAATTCTTTTATATCTGACATACTTATTTCTGTTCTTTTTAATAAATTGTATAATGTTATTCCGTCTTTAAGTGGAGATGAATTACGTTCTAATAAAAACTTATTTGTTTTTTCTGTTGGTGTAATTTTTTGTTCTCTTAATTGATTCTTAACATCCGATATTTCTTTTATTTTATTTAAAAGTTTTTGATGTCTTTCTTCATCTATAAGTCCTACTTCATAACCATGTTGTCTAAGTCTTAAGTCTGCATTATCTGTTCTTAATAATAATCTATATTCTGCACGTGATGTTAATAATCTATAAGGATCTTTGACACCTTTTGTTACTAAATCATCTATTAAAACACCTATATATGCTTCATTTCTTTTTAATATTAGTGGATCTTTTCCTTCTAATTTTAATCCTGCATTTATACCTGCAATTAAACCTTGGGCAGCTGCTTCTTCATATCCACTTGTTCCGTTTATTTGGCCTGCTGTAAATAAATTATTTATAATTTTATTTTCTAATGACAATTTCATTTGAGTTGGATATATAGCATCATATTCAATAGCGTATGCATATTTTAAAATTTTTGCATTTTCTAATCCTTTTATTGAATGAACCATTTTTTCTTGAACATCATATGGCATAGAAGTTGAAAATCCCTGTAAATAAATAGTATTTCCATAGTCTTCACTATTTATATCAAGACTTTCTGGCTCTAAAAATAATTGGTGTCTCTCTTTATCACTAAATCTTACAACTTTATCTTCTATTGAAGGGCAATATCTAGGTCCTACACCTGTTACATCATCTAATCCACCATACATACTTGACTTTGATAAATTATTATTTATAATTTCGTGAGTCAATGCATTTGTATAGACTAAATGACATGGAACTTGTTCCTCTATTTTATATTGTGGAGCTATATCAAATGAAAATGTATGATATACACTATCTCCTAATTCTAATGCTGCTTTACTATAATCTATTGTTTCTTTATCTATTCTTGGTGGAGTTCCGGTTTTTAATCTTATTATTTTTAAACCATATTCTTTTAACTTATCACTTAAATGATTTGAAGGTTTTTCTCCATGTGGACCTTCTCTTCTTCTTGTATCACCTATCATTATATCTGCTTTTAAGTAAGTTCCTGTTGTAAGTATTACTATATTAGATGTTATTTTTGTATTATCATCTAATATAACACCACCTACTGTAGAATTTGCTACTATTAAATCTTCTACTAATGCTTCTTTTATAGTAAGATTTTTTGTGTTTTGTAACGTTTTTAACATTTCTTTTGGATAAGTTACTTTATCTGCTTGAGCTCTTAATGATTGAACTGCTGGACCTTTTGCACTATTAAGCATTTTTATTTGAATTAATGTTTTATCAGCATTAATTCCCATTTCACCACCTAGTGCATCTATTTCACGAACTACTATTCCCTTTGCACTTCCACCAATTGATGGATTACATGGCATATCAGCTATATTATTTATATTTCCTGTTACTAATAGTGTTTTATGTCCTTTTCTGGCAGATGCTAGTGCAGCCTCGCAACCAGCATGTCCTCCTCCTACTACAATTATTTCGTAATCCATAATTCACCTCTATCACGCACATTATTATACTATTAAAATTAACTTTTCACAATAAAAATAGATATTTATTATCTATTTCTATTATTTACCTAAACAAAAATTTGAGAATAATTCATTTATTAAATTTTCATTATAGTTTTCACCAAGTATTTCACTTAGTTTTTCACAACTTTCTTTTATATCTATTTCAACCATATCAATTGGAATATTATCATTAATTCCTTTAATTGATGAATCTATATATTTAAGAGATTCTTTTAATAAAGATATATTTTTAGAATTACTTACATAAGTCAAGTCTTTAACATTTATTTTATCTAGTGAATAAATTTCTCTTATCTTTTGTTTTAAAAGCTCTAATCCTTCTTCTTCTTTTGCACTTGTTTTTATAACATTTTTCAAATTTAGATCATCTATATTTAATTTTGTGTCTAAATCACATTTATTTATTACTGTTATATAATTTTTATTTTTAACATTATTTAATAATTCATTTTCTTCTGGTGTTAATGTTCTACTATTATCTAAAACAAATATTATTAAATCTGATTTTTCTATTAAATTTAAACTTTTTTCTACACCTATTTTTTCCACAGTATTATCTGTTTTTCTAATTCCTGCTGTATCTAAAAGATTAAGAACTATTCCATCTAATACTATTTGCCCTTCAACAACATCTCTTGTTGTTCCTTCTATATCAGTTACAATAGCTTTTTCTTCTTCTAATAATAAGTTTAATAAACTACTTTTACCTACATTTGGTTTACCTACGATGGAAACATTTATTCCTTCTTTTATTAATTTTCCGTTATAACTTTGTTTAATTATTTCAGTAATATCATCTTTAATTTGTTTTAGTTTTGGAAGTATTTTTTGATTTGTTAAAACCTCTATATCATTATATTCTGGATAATCTATGTTTACTTCGATGTTTGATAATATTTCTAATTCTCTTTTTTTAAGTTCGTTAATTTTTTTTGAAACTTCTCCGTTTAATCCATTTAAAGCAATTGTTCTAGCTTGTTCTGTCTTAGCATTTATTAAATTCATAACTGATTCTGCTTCTATTAAATCAATTCTTCCATTTAAAAATGCCCTTTTTGTAAATTCTCCTGGTTCTGCTAATCTACATCCTTCTAATAAAAGAATTTCCAATATTTTATTTGTAGTAGCAACACCACCATGGCAATTAATTTCAACTACATTTTCTCTGGTAAAAGTTTTTGGTTCTTTCATAACAGTTACTAATACTTCATCAATTATTTCATCTTGATATTTTATTTTTCCATAATTTACTGTATGAGAATTAACTTTATTTAAATTTTTACCTTCAAAAATTTTATTTACTATATCAATAGAATCTTCTCCACTTAATCTTATTATTGATATAGCGCCTACACCTAATGCGGTTGAAACTGCGCATATTGTATCATCCATATTATCACCTCTTTTAAAAATAAACACATACGTGTTTATTTTTCATCTACATATCTTATTACTATGTGTCTATTTTTTCCTTCTCCTTCACTTTCAGTTGATATATTTTTAAATTTACTTATTTCATTATGAATATATCTTCTTTCATATGAATTCATTGGATCTAAAGAAACATCTACTTTTGTTTTTTGTACTTCTTTTGCAATTTTTTTGATTTCAACTAATAAATGGTTCAATTTTTTTTCTTTATAATTACTTATATCTATATTTACTTTTATTGATTGATTAGTTTTTACTTTTAAACTTTGTCTTAATAAATTTTGAAGGGCTTTTAAATTTTTACCATCTTTACCTATTAATAATGAATTATTGCTAGTTAATAAAACTACATTAAATCCTTCATTTTTATATAAGATTTCTGTTTCTATTGTTATATTCATTGTTTTTGAAAGTTCTTCAAAATATTCTTTTATATAATTTTTAATATCTGATTTTTGAAGTACGCTTACTATATATTTAGAACTTTTAAATAATTTACCTTCTACAAATTCTGTACTATATATTAAATTGTTTAATTCACAATTTAAATCAACCATTGCTTTATTTAAAGCATCTTCTTCTGTTTTTCCTTCATATTTAGTTATATTAAGCATTTTTTTTACCTCTCTTTACTAATAAATTTTGAATTATAGTAAATACGCTTGTTGTTGTCCAATAGAAAGCTATACCTGTTGAAATTGAAAAAGCCATAAATGTCATCATTACTACCATAACATTACTCATTGTTTTCATTTGTTTCTTTTGATCATCACTTAATGATGCTCCACTATTTAATTTAAATGAAAAATATGTTGATAATGAAATTATTAATATGAAAATTAAATATTTATAGTCACCTCTAGATACTGCATTTAAAGGGCTTAAACCTAAATCAAATCCTAAAAAGTTTTCTTCAAATATAACTGGAATTCTCATTATTGCTTCATAAAAAGCAAAGAATAATGGAATTTGAAATAATGAGAATAAACATGTACTCATTGGATTTATGTCATATTTTTTATATATAAACATCATCTCTTGAGATTTTTTCATCATTTCTTCTCTATCATTTTTATTTTTGTACTTACTTTCTAGTTTTTTTAATTCTGGTTCAGCTTTTTTCATGTTTTCTGATTGCATAGCTGCTTTCTTTGTTAATGGATATGCTAATAATCTTATTAATAATGTTGCTAATACTAATCCTAAACCATAATTTTTAACTAAATTACCTATTTTTATTATTAATATTGCTAATGTTTTTACAAATACATTTGTCCATATTCCTTCATATTTTCCATTATTTAAACTCATTTTATTACATGAAGGTAATTTTTCTAAATTTACTTGTTTTTTAGACTTTTTATTATATTTATCATATAATTTTAACATTTCTTTATCTTTTGGCTTACATAATACATTTGTTACAAGATTTTGACCTGTTGATTCTTTCTTTATTACTTTTTTATTTACTTTTCCATATTTAACGCATCCTGTTGTCATAAATATTAAACTTACTAATACTACAACTAAACTAATTCTTCTTTTCATTATGAGCTCCTTTTACATTGATTTTATTAAATATATAATTTAAATCATTACTATTTTCTAAAAAAGTTTGTTCTAAATAACTTTTCCTAACTATTATAATACAATTAAAATTATTTTCATAGTTGTTTTTTGAAATAATTTCTCTAATTTGTCTTTTAATTTTATTTCTTTTAACTGCATTACCAAGTTTTTTACTAACACTTATTCCAAATTTATAAATACCGTCAGTATCTGCTTTATATACTATGAATCCTTTATATATATATGGTTTTTTTGTTTGAATTATTTTTTTAAAATCTCTATTTTCTTTTAATACATTTATTTTTTTCATAATATAGAAAAAAAATCACTGTTAATACAGTGGTTTTATTAACGTGATAAAACTTTACGTCCTTTTCTTCTTCTATTATTTATAATGTTAGTTTTCATTCTTGCAAAAAAACCTTGTTTTTTACTTCTTCTTCTATTATTTGGTTGATAAGTTCTTTTCATAGTACACCTCCTATATTGATAAATTGCGTCTTGCTTTATAGATTATATATTTTTTTTTAGTATTTGTCAATTTATTTGAAATAAAAAAATATATTTATCCACAAGTTTTTTATATATTTTTTAATAATTTTTAAAATATCCACATAGTATGTGTATAAAATTATTAACATGTTAATTATGTATCAAAATTTTTTCCACATATTTTGTGGATTGATAGTTTTTTGTATATTTTTTATATATTTTTATATGTGGAAAAGTTGTTTATAAAAAGTTTTCCACAATTTTATCTTTATTTTTATTTTTTTTTAAGGTAAAATGTTCATATAGGGTGGTATTATGAATGTAGATAAACTATGGGAAAAGTTCCTAGAAATAATAAAAACAAAGGTTTCTAAAATTGCATATGATACATGGTTTGCGGAATCTAAATTACATGAACTTAAAGATAATAAAGCTGTTGTCGTTGTAAGTATGCATATACAAAAGAAAAACTTAAAAGAAAATTACAATGATCTAATTGAAGAAGTATTTACTGAAGTTTCGGGTTCTAATTTTAAATTTGAATATTTATTAGAAGATGAAGTTGATAGTGAAGAAAAAATTAATACAAATATTATAGGTGTACCAAATGATAATTTTGAAACTAATTTAATACCAAAATATAACTTTGATAATTTTATAGTAGGGGATAGTAATAAATTTGCACATGCCAGTGCACTTGCTGTTGCTGAAAATCCAGGACAAATGTATAATCCTTTATTTTTATATGGAAGTAGTGGATTAGGAAAGACTCACTTAATGCATGCAATAGGTAATTATATTGTTAAAAATAAGAATAAAAGAGTTCTTTATGTTACATGTGAAAAATTTGTTGAAGATTTTATTGGTATAACACGTAAAAAAAATAATAATAATTTTGATAATGTGGAAATCTTTAAAAAGAAATATCGTGATATAGATGTATTAATAATAGATGATATTCAATATTTGGGTAATGCTAATCAAACTCAACAAGAATTTTTTAATACTTTTAATGATTTATATGGAAATAATAAACAAATTATTATTTCTTCTGATAGATCACCTGAAGATTTAAAATTATTAGAGGAAAGATTATTAACAAGATTCAATTGGGGTCTTACAATAAATATTTTTCCACCGGATTTTAAATTAAGAATGAATATTATTGATAATAAAATTGAAGCTAATATGCTTAACAATTCTTTTCCAAATGATGTTAAAGAATATATTGCAAGTAATTGTACAAGTGATATTAGAAAACTAGAAGGGGCTATTACAAGAGTAGTTGCTTATGCAACAATGATGAATGGTTCCGATATAACAATGCCTTTAGCTATTGAAGCTTTACAAGATTATTTTTCTAAAAGTATTATAGCTAAAAATAAAATTGATCAAGTTCAGCAAATCGTTGCTAGCCATTATAATATAAGTGTTAGTGATTTAAAAAGTAAAAAAAGAGTAAGTTATATTGCTTTTCCTAGACAGGTGGCAATGTATATATGTAGAAATATATTAGAAGAGTCATTATCAAAAATAGGAATTGAATTTGGTGGAAAAGATCATACAACAGTAATGCATTCTGTGGATAAAATAGCTAAACAAATTAAAAATGATGATAAGTTTGAAATAGAAATTAATAAGCTAATTAACCAAATAAAATAAAGAAAAAAATAAATTAAAAATAATAATAATCCACTTTATAAAATATTAAAATAATAGTTTTCCACAATTTCTACCTCTATAATAATAATAATTTAAAAAAAATAAAAATAAGGAGTGATTTTATGAAATTTGAAATTAAACAAAATAAATTAATAGAACATTTAAATTATGTTATAAAAGGAATTTCTAATAAAAATATAATTCCAGTATTAAATTGTATAAAATTTGAATTAACTAATGAAGGCTTATATTTAATAAGTACTGATAATGATATTGCTATTAAATCTTTCATTGATAAAAAAGATATAGAAAATATAGAAGTATGTGGAGAAATATTAATATCAGGTAAATTTATATATGAAATAGTAAGAAAATTACCTAATACTATTATAAATATAGAAGAAGTTGTGGATAATAAAATTGTAGTAAGTACTGATAATTCAGAATTTACATTAAATTGTAATAATCCAAGTGATTTTCCAACTATAGATTTAGATGATAGTAAAACACCTATATCTATAAGTAAAAAGGTATTATCTAATATAATAAGACAAGTTAGCTTTACAACATCTGCTCAAGATTCAAGACCTGTTCTTACAGGAATTAATTTTAAAATAAATAATAATAAATTAGAATGTATAGGTACTGACTCTTACAGATTAGGTAAAAAAGTAATTGAATTAAATAATAATATAAAAGAAGATATAAATATTATAATTCCTACTAAAAATCTTATAGAATTATCAAAATTATATAGCATAGATGAAGATGAAATAGAAATGCATATATTTAATAATAAAGTTATATTTAAATTTAATAATATAATATTTATGACTAAAATAATAAATGGAACATTTCCTGATACTTCTAAATTAATACCAAGTGAATTTGAAACAATTATATCAATAAATACAACAGAATTTTATAATGCTATAGATAGAGCTTCTTTATTAACAAGTGAAGAAGATAAAAATATAATAAATTTAATTTTAAAAAATTCTCAAATAAATATTTCTTCAAATATTCCAGAAATAGGTAATGTAGAAGAAAATATGAATGTAGAAACTATAAAAGGAAATGAAATTAAAATTTCTTTCAGTTCTAAATTTATGATGGAAGCTATTAAGTCTTTTGATTCAGAAAATATTCAAATATTATTTAATGGAGATATTAAACCTATTATATTAAAAGATCCTAATAGTGATGATTTAATTCAATTAGTAGTTCCTATAAGAACATATTAAATAGCAAATTTTGCTATTTTTTTTATATTTCGACATTATTAGACAAATTTCGACAAAGTAGAGTGGTATAAGAAAAAAAATCATTTAGTTTGGGGGTGATTATATGTTAGAAAATTATGAAATTAATCTTAATACAATTGCAATTTTATCAATTGATAATAATACTTCAAAAGTATATGAAGATAATGATACTTTTTATGTTAAAAAAAATCAAAGAGAAATCATAGATGATAGTTGTAAGTATTTTGGTAGTTCATTTTTAGGTAGACATGAAGGAACAAAAAATTTAATAGGGGTAAATTATAAAAGTCCTATAATAATAGAAGAAACAAGAAATATTATTTTTTTTCCTACAAGTTCACCAAGATTTAATGATTGTAATTGGATAGCTTTAAATAAAATAAAAAGTTATCATAAATATAATAATAGAACACAAATTATATTTATTAATAATGAAAAAATAGAAATAGATATTTCATATGGTTCTTTAACAAATCAAATATTAAGAGCAACATTATTAGAATCAACATTAAATAAAAGAAAAAAAATAGAAAAAAATGCTTATAATTAGGCATTTTTTATATTTATTTCTTTTAAAATACCTTTTTTTATGTTATAATTATATATATGTATAGGAGTATTAAAAATAGTAAAAATTTAAAAAAAGACTATTAAAATGCAAAATTTAAAACAAAGAGGGTTTTTTTATGTATATTTCTAATTTAAAATTATCTAATTTTAGAAATTATAAGAATTTGTCTATTAAATTATCAAAAAATATAAATATTTTAATAGGAAATAATGGAGAAGGTAAAACTAATTTACTAGAAAGTATTTATGTTTTGGGTCTTACAAAGTCCCACAGATCTTTTATAGATAATAATTTAATAAGAAATAATTGTGATAAATGTAAGATATCAGCTACATTAAACAAGGATACTTATAAATCTTATTTAGAAATTACAATAGAAAATAAAACTAAAACTTTAAAAATAGATAAAAATATTATTAATAGAAATAGTGATTATATATCAAATATGAATATTATAATATTTTATCCAGAAGATTTAGAATTAATAAAAGGCTCTCCATCAGCAAGAAGAAGATTTTTAAATTTAGAATTATCTCAATTAAATAGAAATTATTTAGTAATACTTAATGATTATAATAAATTATTAAAAATGAGAAATGATTATTTAAAAAATAGATATATAGATGAAAACTATTTAAATATAATAACAGATTATTTAATTGAGAAGGCTATTTCTATATATAAAACAAGAAAAAA